>JABJPQ010000242.1 GCA_018663815.1 Halobacteriovoraceae bacterium
AAAGAAATACTCATTAAAAGCATAATACCAGGTATTGACGAAACGGTTGTATAAAACCAAACAATAATTTCATCAACCCATCCCCCAAAGTACCCTGCAGCAGCTCCAAGTGAAACCCCAATAGGAATTGCAATTAGTGAAGAGATCAAACCAACGCTCATTGCGACTTGGGTTCCGTGCAGAACTTTAGTCAAAACGCTTCGGCCAAAGATATCGGTTCCTAAAATATAATTCCAGTTTTCAAAAGGAGCGGCGTAACTTGGCCCGACCTCATCCGACCATCCAGCAGCAACAATTCCAAGTGCTGAAAGCAAAGCGATTAAAGCGTAGACAACAACAACTGTAAGGCAAGCAAGGGCGATCTTATCTTTTTTCAATCGATCCCAAGCGTCTCCCCAAAGAGACTTCCCTTTGACTTCGGCTTGTTGCGTATTTTTTTTGTTAGAATCAACCATAGTATTTACTGTGTGTGTTTGACTTGTCATTTATTCCTAACCCTATTGTAATTTAACTCTTGGATCTACAAATGTATAAATTATATCTTGTAATAATGTGAAGAAAATATACGCAACTGCAGATAAAATGGTAATCGCTTTAAGCACTGGAAAGTCTGAAGAATTAAGTGCAGTAATAGTCATTCCACCCAAGCCAGGAATACTAAAGAAACTCTCTAGCAATAGAGCTCCCAATAATAAAAAAGGCAACTGAACAACGGTATAAGTTACAATGGGGATCATTGCATTTCGAAGCACGTGTTTTAAAAATACCTTACTCTCAGTAAGACCTTTAGCTCGCGCTGTTCGTACATAGTCTTGATAGACTTCATCTAAAATAAGAGTTCTATAAAAACGAATATCTGGCCCAAGACTTAAAACAACCCAAATTATAATTGGCAGAAGTATATAATAAATAAAATTTGGAAAACCAAACTCATAACCTGAGATTTCAAAAAGTCCCCATTTATAAGCAAGGAGGTATTGAAAAACTAAAATATAGACTAAAGAAGAAATACTCATCATCGCAATACAAGTAATTCTGATGAAAAGATCTATTCCCTTACCTCGATAAAAAGCGACAATAACCGCAAAAAGAATTCCAATAATTGTCGATAGAAAAAAAGCTGGAATTGATAGAGTTAAGGAAGGAATCGCTCCTTGCATCATCATCGAAGATATTTCTTGTTTGGTTGACCAAGAGCGACCAAAGTCAAATGTAAAGGCAGATTTAACAACATCAATATATTGCATGAATAATGATTTATTTAGCCCAAGTTGCTCACGTAAAGCAGCCGCTTGATCCGGAGATCCATGCTTTCCAAGTAGCATGAGAACTGGGTCTCCAGCCGTAACATTAAAAAGCAAGAAAACTAAAAAGCAAACCCCTAAAAGAACAGGGATTAGGTATAAAAGCCTTCTAATAATATAATTCCAATTTCCACTCATTTACTTAACCTTTCTTAATTGGGTCTCTTACTTAGCTGGAGTCTTTGTCTGGTCAACCCCTGTTAACACTCCAGACTCTAAAACTTCTTTTTTCTTCTTGAGATCAATATCATAGTATTTAGCATGGCCATGATTAAATGTAGAGAATTTGTAATTTTTTAACCATGCGTGTTTTAAAACAAAGCTTGTTCTATGTACTCCAAGTAATAATGGCATATTTTCAGCTGCATCTTGAGCTAACTTAGCATATAGCTTTGCTCGCTCAGGACCTGGCTGCATATTTTTAGCCACATCAAATTCTTTATTAAATTTTGGATCATTGTAATTTCCACCATTTGGACCGGGTGCCGAATTTGGTCCATAAATAAGTTGTAGGAAATTTTCTGCATCTGGATAATCTCCCAGCCATGCCATTCCAAACATTTGAGCTTGTCTCTTTTTAGTTTTTTGAGTGAGCTGAGGCCATGTATTAGTATTAACTTTTATTTTAATACCAATTTCTTGCATAGCTTTTGCAAAAAACTCTGACATTTGCCTCGCAACAGTTGTGGCAATTGTTTCATAATGTATTTCTGGTAAACCTTTTCCTCCTGGGTAGCCAGCCTCAGCAAGAAGTTTTTTGGCCTTTTCAACA
>JABJPQ010000461.1 GCA_018663815.1 Halobacteriovoraceae bacterium
AGATAAGTATTTAGATGAAGTTACTCTTTGGAAGATGAGTAAAAAAGCTGGCAAGCAAGTTGATTACTTCCATATCAATGAAAAGATTAATTATAAAAATGGAAAGAAATACTATGATAAGTCCTGCTTAACAGGTGATTGTTTTACAAGTATCTCTCATAATGTTGAAGGAACGTTTAAAACGTTTTCAAAAAATAGTAAAAACTATTTATATATTGTTCGAAACTTTAATTATATGAATTTTTTAAAACAAAATAAAGTTAAGCAAGCCAGAGCAGAATTGATTGAAATAAATTCGATGGTAAATTATTTCCAAAAAATTGCTCAGAAGTCGAGTGATGTATTAGTTTTGATTTCATCTGCTGGAGCAATTGATCTTGAGTTTCCAACAAGTGGAAAACAATGGAAAGATTATGAGCGTGGAAAGCGAAAATTAAGAATTAATAACTCCAAGTTACTCTCTTCGGTTTATGCATCTGGGGCCAGGGCTGAAAATTTTTGCGGCATTTTTGATCAGAACCAGATTCTTTCAAGGATTTTTAGTGGATCAAAGCAGCAAGGGCTAGAATTTTCAATCATAAATCCTTTTAAATAGTACTCATTGTTTGTTATTCCCCAATTATGTCTCATACATCACTCACACACCTGTGAGCACTAAGTGCCAGCCATTCTTAACTTAACCGTTACTCTTTTCGATAGGGAGTTATCTGAACAATAACCTTAGGAGGGATTATGAAGGATAATTATTTAAGCCGGTTTATATTCTATGCTTTTCTTTTTGTATTTATTTTTATGATGGGGATTTCAAAATCTTATAGTGATTTTAAAATTGTTTATCCAAAAATTTCTGGTTATGGAATTGATGGAGGAAATGCTTATGGAGGGAAGGCGGACGGAACCTTTGATGCAACATTTATTTCTTCCAAAGTGGTGGTTTCACGCTATCAAAGCTATGATTTTCAATTAAACTATGAGTATCGCGGAGCTTATGAATTTCAGTTGCCTCCAGAATTAACTAACAATCAGGTGATTATTGAATCTGTTATTTTACATTTAGATCATTATGGATCACCTAGTGGATCTGTAGACTTAAAAGTGCATGGATATCTAGGAAATGGAATAATTACAAAAGATGACTTGGTTAAAAATAACCAAATTGCAGCGAAACAAATAGCAGGTTATTCGTCTAGTATTGACGTGACCAACTTTGTGCAACAGAATCTATTCGGAGAAAGCTATTTAGGTTTTATGTTAATGACAGGACCGTTAGCTGGAAGTTATAGTAAGTACGCAGCTTTTTATTATAGTCCTTCAACGATTCTTAATCCTACTTCAGGAACGTTATCTTACTTAGAAATAAATTATACTCAAGTTGGTTCAGTACCTGATCCAACTCCGACTCCGACTCCAACTCCGACTCCGGCTCCAACTCCGGCTCCAACTCCGGCTCCAACTCCGGCTCCGGCTCCGGCTCCGACTCCGACTCCGGTTACTCTACCTCCATACTGTAGTCTACAAGGAAATAACTCCAGCTACGAGTATATAAGTGGTGTGAGCTTAGCTGGACAATCTCGTGTTTCAAGTAATAATAATGGATATGCTAATTTTACGAATACGGCACCTATAGAGCTGGTTAGTACTAGTTCACAAATAAATCTTGTCCCTGGCTTTAAGAATAGTAATTACACTGAGCATTGGAATGTGTGGATTGATTTTAATCAAGATCATGTTTTCAGTGCTGATGAAAAAGTCTACCAAGGAGCGAGTAAAACAAGTTTATCTGGCACAATTTTAATTCCTACCAATGCAAAAACAGGTCAAACGAGGATGAGAGTCAGTATGAACTATGGAGTCTCACTCCCTACTGCATGTGGAACTTTTACCTATGGAGAAGTTGAGGATTATCATGTCGATATTAAGGCTTCAACTGGTGCTAACGGTGATTCAACTACTGTCGTGATTGAAGAGCCCGTTGTTCCAGTACCGGATGAAATATTACCCGAGTATTGTAGTGTTAGCAGTAACAATACTACCTACGAGTGGATTCAAAGTATTAGAGTGGGACAATTGTTTAATCAATATACCGGCAATAACTCTGGTTACTATGAAGACACTGCGACACCTGTTGTTGAGTTGAAAGTAGGTACTCATGCTCTTCAATTTATTCCAGGTTATAAGAGTACAAATTATCCGGAATATTGGAGAGCGTGGATTGATTACAATCAAAATCATGTATTTGAAGCAAATGAGGTTATTTATTCAAGTGGGCCTAGTGCTGGTAGTCAGTCTAATATCTTTACCTTACCTGCTTCGGCTTTATTGGGAGCAACTAGGATGCGGATAATTATGAGTTATGGCACTATTAATAATGCATGTGGCAATTTTACTTTTGGTGAGGCAGAGGATTATTTAATTAACATTGTGAATTAATTCAAAAAACTCACGAGCTTGTGAGTACTTTCCCTCTGTAAAGACAACAGAGGGGAATGTTTTTCGTTGATGATCAATTTCACCTATGGTTCAAGTAGATTATGAGGGAACAACCATTGATTGAGGGACATAGCGATTACCGATCGTTTTTAAAACACTATTATGAGTACCGTAAAGAATTACGGCCTGGATTTAGCTTTAAAGTCTGGGCCAATAAATTAGGTCTTAAAAGTTCTTCGAGTTTAATCATGATATTAAAAGGACAAAGAACTCCAAGTGACAGTTTGGTTCATAAGCTTAATGATTATTTCGACTTTAATACAAAACAACGGGCTTATTTTGAAGGGATCGTTTTATTAGAGCGTAATCAAAATCGTCCACAATTATATCAAAGAATAAAAAAAGATCTTCCTCGCTTTATTAAAAAATCAAAAATCTCGCTAGATTCTTTTAAAATTATGTCTGATTGGGAGTATTTTGCTGTTCGAGAAATGTTATTGCTGAAAGATTTTACACCAAACTTAGAATATCTATCTAAAAGAATTACCGGTAAGATCAGTGCAAAAAAAATCGGACAGATCTTAGAGACGTTAGAAAGCTTAAAACTAATCAAAAACTATAAACAATCTGATGTTCATATTGAAACAGATACTGATACTTCATCACTTGCGATTAAAAAGTATCATAAACAGATTATGGATCTGATAAAAAGATCTTTAGATGAAGATGATGTTAAAGATCGAGATATTACAGGAACATCTTTTTGTATGAAAAAAGAGTATATAGATCAGGTGAAAATTAAAATTGAAAAATTTCAAGATGAGTTAGTGCAAGAGTTTGAAGCTAAAGAGGGAGAAGGAGAGGAGCTTTATCACCTCGAGACAGCTTTTATCCCTTTAACAAAGTAGGATTTCAATGAAAATAATTATTTTTGTACTTATTTCTTTACAGATTTCTTTTGTCAATGCGAGTTCTAAGGTTGGAAATGGCTCGGATGAACAGTCAACGTATGTATGGTTTTATGATGATGATGTTGTCTTATATTGTATCAAGGTTCCAAGCAATGAAGAATTTACCATACCTAGGTTTCAAGAGATCATCGAAGCTTCTGTTAAAAAATGGAAAAAATATTATCAAGAAAAGATTTTAAAAGACCTGAGATTTGTTGATGAGCATAAAGTGAATTTTAATTTTGCCTATCAAGAAAACTGTAATGGGAGTGAAAATATTTCATTTTATATTGGCCTGGAAGATGAAAAAATTATTGATGTCAAAAAATCATTTGTCTATCCTAGTGCATTTGCTTGGCGTGAAGAATTTGATTCTGTCTCTCTTAAGGGCAAGGGTATCGTTTGGGTCTCTGAAGATTATTTAATTAAAAATAAATATAATAGGAGTGCTCTCGAAATCATTCTAACCCATGAGTTGGGCCATGTTTTTGGTAATCCCCATGTTGAGGGAACTATTATGGATAAGGATGCCCACCATTTTTATATGCTGGAGATGGACAACAGAAGTTCTTCTGAGATTGATCAAAATAGAGAGTTATATACGAATCGAAACACAAAACAAGAAAGTAAGGATTTGGTGTTTCTGCTCAATGGACAAGAGGGTAATGTCTTAAGTCTATCAGGAGAAAATTTAATCTCTTCTCGAGTGGTGTTTGAGCAGGATATAGAACCACTTTTTATTAATTATTTTGGAAGAGTCACTCAGCCAATGCATCGTTTAGTTGTTAGGCAATCAATTTATAAATCTCCAAATATAATTATGACTGAAAGTCTTAATAGTGGTGAACCTAGTCCTTTTACTTTTTATTCTATAGACACAAACGAGACTCTTGTTGGCTCTAGGTTGTAGAACTTAACTACGCACTCAGACAGTTTTTTTTATTTTAGTTAGTTCTATTAAATAAACTCAATTGAATTTTGTCACAATCTGTAGTCTAATTTGATCATGATAATAGAGTTTAGAAGTCTTGACCTTGAATCTTTCTCTAGGATTTGGGATAGTGGACATAATGACAATTACCAAGACTCGTGGCCTCAAAAATTAGAAAAAACACCCACGTTAGAATGGCAACCAGTTTATGATCGGTGGCAGATAGTAATGCAAGAAATTCTTCATAATAATATGCCTATTGGATACATAGGTTTATCACCAAAAAGTGATAAAACGGCTCATCTAGGCTATGGAATCTATAATGAATTTAGAGGTAAAGGACTCTGTCGTAAAGCTTGTTCCTTGTATTT
Source organism: Halobacteriovoraceae bacterium (assembly GCA_018663815.1). Taxonomy (GTDB): domain Bacteria; phylum Bdellovibrionota; class Bacteriovoracia; order Bacteriovoracales; family Bacteriovoracaceae. The sequence continues at coordinate 4,683 of JABJPQ010000461.1, forward strand.
AGAAAAACAAATCCCCCTTTTAAGTAAAGAGATAAAGTACTTAATGGGTACGACTTTACCTGAAAATAAAAGGAGTCAAAAAGTTTTAAAGAGACTCGGTTTGGATTTTTATAAAAAAGTAGTCGAGTCTCACAACAATCAAAATATAAATTATCTTCAGTTCAGAAAAAAATTAAGGTGATGTAATGATTAAACCAATAACCTTTTACACTCAATATTGTTCAAGTATAATGGTTCCATGACCATGCTAATAGCATTGTTTATGACAGGTTTTGTTGAATGTCTGATAGCAATTCCTTTGATTCTTGAAAAGATCCCACGAAATGGACTGTATGGTCTTAGAGTTACCAAAACATTATCTAAAGATAGTATTTGGTACCCAGCAAACAAGAGATGTGGGATAGGCTTATTTCTCTCTGGCAAGCATATTAGGCAATCAAACGCAGCCCCTTGTATGTTACTTAAATATCATGAAAACACTCTTGTAAAGTATTGAAAAATTAGGTTGCTGACTAAAAATTAGCACTCGCTTGTAAGTTTCACTTGATCTCTATTTTCAAGCTTATTCACCCTGTACACTATAGAAACAATTTAAATATAACGATTGAATTTAAACCATTTGAAAAATGAAGGAAGGAACTAACTATGAAAAAAGTATTATTTTTAACATTAGCGGTCTTAATTTCAATGACATCTTTTGCTAGAGAAGTTTTTGATGCTAACAGTATGATCAAAGACCTACCATTGGGAACAACAATTAGGCTTAATAGGAATATTGTAGTGAGAAAAGGTCAATACTTTATTACAAGAAATCAGTGTAGGTTATTTGTAAATGAATCAGTCGCCAGAGAAGGAGCTATGTTAACTCCTCACTTAGAACTAGATATCTTGCCTGAAGTTATCTCAGTCAAAAGAAGGACGAACTCGGGGGGCTTTTGTCAAACATATATTAATATAAGAGGAGCGGACAGTATAACATCAATACAGTGTAGCTGTGGGACTTTTAAAGAACTACAAAAGAACCTTGAAGGGCTAGAGCTAACTCCTCCTAAGGCTAACATCAGGAAACTCTAGGAATGTAAACTGAGTCTGAATGATAAGGTTCAGACTTAAAATATAAAAAATAGTTTTTCTCGAGAAAACTAATTTTTTTGATTAAGAAAATAAAAAAAATTAGCATAAACGATTTATAAAAATCATTGCTCTAGGTAAGGTGTAGTAAACATGAAATATTTGACTATAGTTTTAATATTATTTTTTTCTCAAATTTCATTAGCAAATCACGAAGGATATGATGCTCTAGAAGAAAACGGCCAACCTCAGCACCTTGAGTATGGAGCCTGTACCCCAGAGGCTAGTAGCACTTGTTTTTTATTAGGTAAAAGAGGCTCGAGAGCATATGACTGTATAGCAAATAAGCGAGAACACTTTAGCTGCTGGAAAGTTGCAACTAGAAGAATCAAAGTAATGATGAACACCAATGGATGCAGCTCACTGACACCAAAGCTAAATGAATTGATTGAAAATGGAGATGTCGAAACACTAAATAATGCATTAGAACTTAAAATGATGGGAAATATCGATTCAGCATTAAGAATCTTTGGAGATTTAGAAGAGTGTGAGTAATTGATTCACTAGGAATATGAATAGTGTTTGAGTAAGAAGACTCAGATTTAAAAAATAAAAATAAAACTTGTTCGAAAAAGACATCGCGCTCATTGGGCGCAAGAAAAATATTAGTAAGTTAGTAAATCAAAAATGGAGAAGTATTTTGAAATCTATGTATTCAATAATAAGTATAATAATTGCAACAAGTATTCTGTGTAGCTGTGCCTCTAAGCCTAAAAAGAGTGTAGCGAAACTAATTAAGGTACGTCCATCAAATGCTATATTTATATATGCAGGATCAAAGAATGACCCAAATAAAGCTCTTGTAAAAAAGTTTAATAGAGTTTTTGATAAAGTAGTTGTGAAGGATCACACAGTCGGAGAAGCGGTTGTTGGCGAAGTCACCAAATCAATACTATTGTCGGGTGTTCGAGAAGCATATATGGCATTGGACTTTGAAAAAATATTTGAAAAGCATTTTTTCAGTCATACCGAAAATTCCATTTTAAACGTCTTACCTTTTAATCCAAAAAAGAAAATAGCGGATCAGTATGTTCTTATTGTTAAACTAGAAAGTTTTAAGATAGAAACTTCTGGTGCAACTCCACGTATGACTGTCTCTGCTAATCTGATTGATCTGGGAAACAATGAATCGATAATTTGGAAAGAAAAATTTCGTGGAGATGATTTTCGCTTTACAGGACAAATTGGCGCGGGTAGTAAACTAGACAGGGCCAATCGAATGATAAAATCAATTGTGGATGAGATAGTAATGAGTCTAAATAAGTAGGTCTGGTATATTCATGTATTTCACACACCAAAGATAGCTAGCTTGTAGTGATCTAGAATGACCTCAAGTAATGTTCAGCTCTGATTAATGACGGAGAGGTAATTGTCTTGGATGAGTTGATAGATATTGGAGATGACCCAAATGCGAAACACTAGAGAAGTGAACAAGTCCTAGTTAAGAAGGCTAGGATTTAAAAAATAAAAATTTAATTTGAGCAAAAAAGATAAAGTATTAAAATACAGGGGTTAATAAAAACCATTAGCTTTATACGGGAGCCATATGAGTTCAAAGCAGGTAATAAAAAAGAAGGGGTTAACAACACTCATTGTATTTTGCCACTTGATTGCTTTGAACACATATGGATCGAGAGGCGGTATAGACCTAAAAAATGGAGAATACCCTCAAGTTGTGAGTATCCAAGTACCAAGTGGAAATGGAGGACACTCTCAAGGCTCAGGTGTATTAATTGCAGATGACATTGTCATTTCCGTCAGACACGTCATGCCTGACACACCTATTCATCGAGTACAAATTAATACAGGCTATAAGCCGTCACCTCATTTGGGTTCTATTGAAGCCTATGGAATAGATTTTCGAGTCTTGTCTACTGATGATAGAGAAGACATTGTAGTCATTAAACTTGATAAAAAGCTTCCTTTTAAAGCTTCTTTGACAGACTTTTATCGAGATGAGCTTATTTACGGCATGGATCTTGAGGGAGTTGGCTATGGTGTGAATACATATGTTAACTCTGGTGGTCTAAAGAGAAAAAGTAATTTGATTTTTTCAGATTATAAATTTATCCCTAAAAATGAGTCTCAAAAGAATGATGTGGAAGGCTTTGACTGGGAGGCTGACGGAACAATTAAAATAATTCAAGTCATCCCTGGTAAAGAAAATCAGATTCTGTGCTCGGGCGATAGTGGAGGTGGAGTTTTTGTTAAGAGGCAAAATGGGCAGAAATTACTTGTAGGTTTAACTCGAAGCATTCATAGAGGATGGGATCAAAAATATGCTCTTTCCAGAAATCCATATTATTTATGTGAGGTAGGAAAAGTAAATAGATTAATATATCTACAAAGTAAAATTCCAGCTATTTTAGAAGCTATTTCAAGTCTTAAAGCTAAAACTTTCCCAATTTCCGATGATATTAGCTTAAAATTTAATACAATAGTACCTATGGATATAAGAAAAAAACTTCTTGATTCGCTTAAATGGGCATTAAAGTTAAAGGGCCCAAACTCAACAAAATTGTTTCAGCGCTTTTTTGGCGAAAAAATTCTTGATGGTCAAAATTTAGTCAAATATATTGTTGATAATATTAAATATATAACTATTGATCCAAATTATACTGGTAACGGAGTAGCACGTGTTAAAGACGGAGTCTTAAGCCTTAACAGCAATACAGAGCATATTTTAAATCTAGAACTCATAGATATTTTTGCAGGGTTAGTTCATGAAGCAAAACATATGCAGGATACCTATGGTGCTTTTCACTCAAAGTGCCCAGAAAGATTTATAGATGATGCTGGTAATCCTTTGATGAGCCATATTTCTAACCAAAAACTACAAGGAAAGTATGCTTGTGATATAAAAATTGATTCTGCCTATGGGCTGCAATACACAATGTTAAGGAATATTGCCTTGTTTTGCACAACATGTACTGAAAAGGAGATTGAAACTGCTACAAGTTCAGGTGAACAAATAATTTTACGTATCACTAATATGAGTTCTAAAAGAAAGCTTTTGAGTGACATGTAAATAGTTGTATAGTGTTAGACTGGACTGAGCCCCGTTAACTAGACAGCTTTCTCCCATATTTTTTGAACGGGACGATTTGCGGGTTTAAATTTTAATATCATCGCCTTGAACTCTTCGGGGCTTTTATATCCCAAAGATGAATGAAGTCTTTTCTTGTTATAAACTTCTTCAATAAATCTTGGCAAGCTTTTTAAAACATCACTAACATTATTTTATTTCTTAAAAGAGTGTCCCTTCGGCTGGCCTGCGTGAATTACCCCTTTAAAAATGAGATCATCGTTTCGTGTCCCTTCGGCTGGCCTGCGTGAATTACCCCTTTAAAAATGAGATCATCGTTTCGCCCCCAGTTTAACTAAAATTTAAGGAGACAAACGATGAGAAATTATTCCCTAAAAGACTTCCGTGAACGACTTGACCAATGGAG
>JABJPQ010000250.1 GCA_018663815.1 Halobacteriovoraceae bacterium
ACAGTGGAGAAGTTCTACGAACAGATAAGAAAGTTGGGCCTTACTTATTAAGCGCAAAACGAGTTGAAGAAGTGACGAAGGTTTTGATTAAAAATGGGGTTAAACCAGAAAAAATCTCTTCTGTTTTTTACGGTGATAGTCGAGTTGTTACTAACGATGTGAATAGAAAGGTTGAGTTTATCTTGCGTAAAAGAGATTTAAAAACAGAAGGTAAACGTGTTCGATCCCAGTAGTAATGAAAGATAATGGTGAGATTTCTTTTTGTGTGCTAAGGAATTATTCTTCACTTAAAGAAGCCGTGCAAGTTATTTTCTCAATCAGCAATCAGCAACTAAAAAAAAATAAGCTATCAAAAAAGAAACTTGATCGATCGATAAAACAACACGACGAGATCACATTATCTCTAAACATTATTAATCATCACAAAATTAATCCCGAGTATACGGGGAGTGGTATAAGCATTATTTATGAAGATGATGAGATCTTTGGAATTTCCAAGCCCGAAAAAACTCATACACATCCTTTATGCTATCTTGATCAAAACAATACTCTTTCTTATCTGCGACAAGCTGGATTTTGGCGTGAGTTAAGCATAAACAAAGAGAAGTATGACCGAGGGCTGCTGTACCGACTTGATTTCGAAACGAGTGGCTTATTATTGTATGCAAAGAACAATCATATCTACCAAGAACTAAGAGCTGACTTCTCTAAGTATGTTAAAGAAAAAAAATATCTTGTCATTTGTGAAGGGGAGTGTCGAATCGAAGGACTCATTACTCATTACCTGAAAGCAAGTCGTAGTAAGGGAGAGCTTATTCTTGCAAGTGACCACGAAAAGCTAGGTTTTACCCAAGCTCAGTTGACATTAAATTTTAAGGGCTACAATAAAGAACACGATATAAGCTTGATAGAAGTTAGACTTTTTCAAGGACATCGACATCAAATTAGAGTTCAACTTCAAAATCTTGGACATGCTATCCTAGGAGATCCTGTATATGGAAATCGGAGTGCTGATAGAATGTTTCTCCATTGTTGGAAGTATAAAGTTAATTTTACGAGTGAAAAAGTAATTATTGATAATAATCTTGGCTTATTTAATGACTTCTTTAACTTGGACCGTGAGCTTTAAGTGTTTCATAACTTCTTCTGTATTTTTTTTGCGTAAGAGTTCTACTACGGCCTGACCATCAGTTTTTGAATAAATGGTTATTTTTGGGTGAGTAAGGGTAAGCTTGATATTTTTAAGAAAATGAAGTGTTTCAGAGTTCGATAGTTTTCCAATCTTGATATAATACTTTGCCAATGTCTTAAACATTGCGACTCTTAGTTGTTGTTTATCAATAGCTGGAAAGCTTGCTTCAATCTTAATGACTAATAGTTGTGTACCGGGGCAATTTAGCTCCCAATCCTTGGTCTCCTGGCTAAGTTTTAGCCTAGACCTTACTGCTTCACAATCGTTTGGAATAAAACGACTAACGGGGCGATTCCAAAACTTTTCAATTGTCGAGTCATTTAAGTAAATCCCAAAGAGGATGATTCCAATGACAAGCACTGGATATTTCATTGCTTTTTTCCAAATCATAGCTTGATTATGCAACTTCATAAGCGAAAAAGCACTAAAGTTTTACCTGAGCGCTTCCGACAGGTATTAAGTACATAATGTGAGGTTATATGAAAAAACATACCCTATTGGAACAGCAGCACTTCTGGTTCGTTTTAAAGCACCTGTTAAGCCTTAGAGAGCCTAAAAGCCTAGAGGTCCTTACTCGGGAACTTTCTTTGTCTTTGTTGGAGCTGAGGAGCTTTATGCTCTTCTTAGGTCATATCAATTATTCCTTTGAGTTGATTTCACTCGGGGATAAAACAACATTTCACCCCCCATTGGAAGAGCCAGTCATTCCTATTAATCTTTCGTTATACGAGTGGTTGGAGTTTCAAGCTAATTTTCCGGCCATAGCAAATTTTGAGGATAAACCTTTTCATAATGGAGTTAAGCAATGGCTTGGTCAATTAGAGGAAAAATTTCAACGTTTTGATTTATTTACTCCTATTGAAAAGCTTGAGTCGGCCCTGCATGATATTTGTCCACCTCTTTATGGTGAGAACGAACTATGTGAGGGGAAAATTTTAGCTGGCGTAGAGAAAGCAATTGTAGATCAAAAGACGGTTCAGTTATCTCGTCAAGACTCAGAGATTAGAGTTTTTCCGTATAAAGTTGTTTATCTAGACGGAAGTTTGCATTTAATCGCAGAGGAAACCTCTGAAAAATGCTTAGTTAGTTTAAGCTTGTTTAAGATTAGATCTGTTATTACAGAAGATATTTCTTATCAAAATCAGTTTAGTCAGCTTGAGGTGGATGAGTTTGTTTCTTGCTTAAGAGGTATGTCAGACAATAACGTAAGGCTTGTCTTAAAGATTGATGCCCAAGAAGACTTCACACTTAACCTTGATGAGAAATTTATTAGCAACCCAACTCTTTTTGTAAATCCGGATGGTGATTATATTTGGGCCGCAACCTTAGAGTTTAATAGTCATGTCTTTGAATGGCTTTACTCAATGAAAAACTCAGTTGAAGTTTTGGATCCAACATTTTTTAAACTGGAATTCATTGATTATTGTAATAAACATTCAAAAAAAATAGCTTAATGAATCTATAGGTGTTAATTTGTGAGCATCTTAATCTTTTATAATCGATAACGGCTTAAATGAAGTATTTATTTTTAATTATTATACCTATCTTTTATTTTTACATGTCATGGTTTTTTCCTTGGGAAGTACTGCAAGGAAATTCATCGGTTTCAATATCCTACCTCTTTGATATCGTTTTTTCTTTTGCCATTCTTTATTTTTTAAAAAGA
>JABJPQ010000089.1 GCA_018663815.1 Halobacteriovoraceae bacterium
CTTTAAAAAGTGATAATTGGGGCTGGCAGTACTATCCTGTTTCATTAACAGGTAAAGAAACAAAAGCCGCTGGTTTTGAATACTTTATCAAACTGACTTTTGAGTACTCATCTACTTGTCCATGTTCTCTTTCTATGGCCAAACAATATGAGCAAGAATTTAGCGAAGGTAAGATCTCTGAGGGCTCTGGTATAGGTGTTCCACACTCCCAAAGATCACAATTAACCTGTACTGCTAAAATCAACCCAGAGCATGAATTTTTTATTGAAGACCTCATTATACTCCTAAAAAAAGCAATTCCAACTGAGACGCAAAGCCTAGTGAAAAGGGTTGATGAGCAAGCTTTTGCCATTCTAAATGGTAGTCACCCAATGTTTGTGGAACATGCAACCAAACGTGTGGCCAAAGTTTTAAACGCGCAAGAAAAAATTCTGGATTGGATTGTTGAATTAGAACATTTAGAGTCTTTGCATAGTCATAATGCGGCCGCTGTTATTTATAAAGGGGTTGAAAATGGACTACGAGCTGATACAATCTTCTCATGAAAATTGGAACCTTAAAAAAATTAGAATCAGACCACCAAGATATCGTTCAATACTCACTCCCTATTGGAGATGAGTTGGTACCCCTTAATGAGCTTATAGGAAAAAAAATAACCCTAGAGCACACAGGTAATATTTATTGCGTTGATACCGGAAAAAAAATCAAACAAAGTTATGGCCAGGGCTATTGTTGGGAATCATTCACGACTCTACCCCAGTGTGATAAGTGTATTTTTCAACCTGAACTATGCCATTATAAAAAGGGAACATGTCGTGATCCTGAGTGGGGGGAAGACTATTGTTTGCAATACCATGTGATTTATATCTCTTTAACTAGCGGATTGAAAGTTGGTATTACCAGGCAAACGCAAGTTCCTACCCGTTGGATTGATCAAGGAGCGGTGAGTGCCATAAAATTATGTACCGTGAAAGATCGTCTTACCAGTGGGTTGGTGGAAGTTGAGATAGCTAAGGAGTTAGGTGATAAAACCAATTGGCGTAATATGTTAAAAAATGAGTATGAACAACAAGATCTTGTGGCCGTTAAAGCAAGTATTTTGGAAAAATTTAAACCATTGCTAGCCAAGTACCAAGTAGAGATCGCAAATGATGATTTGTATACTTTTAACTATCCGGTTGAAAAGTATCCTAGCAAAGTTACCGCACTTAACTTTGATAAGGAGCCCTTAATAAGTGCGACGTTACTTGGTATTAAAGGTCAGTATCTCATCTTTGATACGGGTGTCATAAATATTAGAAAATTTCAAGGTTATGAAGTAAAGATTGAGTGTTAGATGGAAAATATTTTAATTGCACTAGTTTCTATTTTAAGTTTATTAATTTTAGGCTTGTTTACCATTATTGCTATCTTTGTTTACAAGTATATTAAACTAAAAGAGAAGTCTACTGAGCCCGTTGTTTCGTTTCAAGATAAAGTTTCACCAGAGGTATTAGAAGCTCTTAACGTTGCTAAAACGGCCAGGCCAAATATTATCGGTGAATTTTGTATTGATCATCCTGATCTTTACGCCAAAGGTACTTGTGCCATCTCAAATGAAGCTTATTGTGAATTATGCCTAACCAAAGAAGAAGAGATTAAAGTTGCTCGTAAGTTCTTAGACTTGTTATTAGACACTGAATGGGAAGAGCTCTATATGGTAAATAACACTGTCATTGGTGCGGATAAGCTCAATGAGCTTTTTAAGCTAAAAAAACAAATGTGGCATGATGATCAAATACCGATGGTGGCACATAAACAATTTAAGCTTAATGTGGAAGATGATAAAATCGAAACTTACACATTACTCAAATCAAGGGTGGTAGATAAAGATCAACTCTTAGAGAAATTTAAATTTTTAAAGAACTAGGAAATATTATGTCTCAAGTAATTTATAATTCATTAACAGGTAAAAAAGAAAAATTTATTCCGTTAACAGAGAACGAAGTGAAAATGTATCTTTGCGGTCCAACGGTTTATGATTTTTTACATATTGGTAATTTTAGAGGGGCCATTACTTTTAACCTTATTCGAAATTGGCTGGAGTCAAATGGGCATAAAGTAACTTTTGTTTATAACTATACTGATGTGGACGATAAAATTATTAAGCGGGCTAATGATGAAGGTGTCGATACAAGTGTTATCACTGAACGCTTTATAGCTGAGTTTGAAAAAGACTTTAATACTTTAGGGCTAAAACCTCATAGTTTTAATCCGCGAGTTTCTGAGCATATGCATGATATCGTAGCTATGGTTGAGAAAATAATTTCAAATGGGCATGCATACGTTGTGGACGGAGAAGTCATTTACGATACAGCAACCTTTGGTGAATATGGAAGATTGGCTAAGCGCAACTTAGATGAACTTGAAGCGGGAAAGCGTGTTGCCGTCGATGATAAAAAGAAAAGGCCTCAAGATTTTGTATTGTGGAAACCGGCCAAACCAGGGGAGCCTTCATGGGATTCTCCTTGGGGAAAAGGTCGGCCTGGGTGGCATATTGAATGTTCAGCGATGGTTAAAGCCATTCTTGGAGATACGATTGACATTCACGGTGGGGGAGTTGATTTATTATTTCCTCATCATGAAAATGAGATAGCTCAAAGTGAAGCATGTAATTGTACTAAGTATGCAAATTTTTGGGTGCATAATGAGTTTATCAATTTCGGTGCCGAAAAAATGAGTAAGTCTTTGGGCAATGTTATTACGGCCAGAAATTTTATGGAAAAATATGATGCTGAGATTTTAAAATATTTATTTTTATCAGCTCACTACCGAACTCAAATGAGTATTACGGATGATAAATTACTTCAAACCATATCAGCTTTAGTTCGCATTTACTCCGCACTTGAATTGGCACAGCAAACTGTAAATGAAGTAAATGATGAAGCTGTAAGTGATGCTGGTTTCGATAAGAAATTAGCAGGCTTTGATAGTAAAATTAAAAAAGCTCTTAATGATGATTTTAACTCAGCTGAGTTAATTTCTTTTGTTTTTGAAGCTGTTAGGACCTTTAATGCTCTTGGTTTTGCCAATAAGAAGAAAAAAAATGCCACCCATAAAGGAGCCTCACAAATCTTTTTAGAGTGGATGAAAAAGTATGGCGATATGAGTGCTTTGTTTAACTCTGAGCCTTCACCCATGCTTAATCGACTTGATGAAATTTTGATTGAGATGAGAAATATTGATAAAGAAAAAGTTGAAACACTTGTGCAACAAAGAAATACAGCTCGTGAGCAAAAAGACTGGACCCTGGCCGATACGATTAGAGTTGAGTTAGAAACAATTGGTGTAGAGCTTTTTGATGGGCATGAGCGCGGTTGGAAGGTCAAAGTTAATGAATAAAACGAAAGTTTTATTTGTTTGTTTGGGAAATATTTGTAGGTCCCCTGCGGCGGATGCCATCTTTAATCAATTGGTGAGTGAAAAAAACTTACAACATATATTTGAAATTGATTCCGCTGGAACTAGTGCTCATCACGAGGGCGAGCAAGCAGATGCGCGCATGCGTGAAGCAGGGCTTCGAAGATCTTTGTCTATCCCCTCTATTTCACGACAACTTGTAGTTCAAGATTTAGAACACTACGATTATATCATTGTGATGGATGATTCCAATTACCAAAATGTTTTAAAGCTGGACACTGCCAACAAGTATAGTGGTAAGGTTTTGAAAATGACTGACTATGCATCAGATGAGTTTAAGCACTTTGATGCGGTTCCTGACCCTTATTTTGGAGGAGAGGAAGGTTTTGAAAAAGTTCTTGATTTGCTAGAAAATACAAATTTGGGTTTACTGGAAAGCCTCGTTCGTACTGATTAATATTTACCCAAATCTCTAATTAGCATTAATAGTTTCATATAAAATATTTATAAATGAGGGGTGAATATCTTCGTTTCCACAGGTACTGATTGTCGGTGTCATATGGTTTGGAAAAAGAATTTCTACTAGGGTAAGTACTTGACTGCGCTTTGATTTCTCAAGACTCTTAAGAAGATATTCTAGCTTATTTGTAATTACGTCAAAACCAATATTATTAATCCGGTTCGTCTCATCTGTTGAAATTACTTCTTGGCAAAGCTCATTTGTTGTATTCAGTAGTGAGGTTAAGGTTGTTATGTCGTTGTTTGAAAAAAAAGACGGAGCCAAAGAGCTGATTGTTTCTTTTTCATTTGCATTTAGTTTTTGCAATTTAAACACGAGGTGATCGTATGAAAAACTCATTGCTATGCTCTCTAACTCGTTATCAAAAAGTACATTTGAGAATTCATTTTGGGTTAAACTTTTAGAGGTTTCATGTTTATGACTTGTATTGTTTAGTCGAGTTGGCTCCTTTATTTTTAGAGAAGCCTTGTTTACTTTTTCAATATTGATCCTAGGAAGTTGTAGATGGGCCCCAACAAGGGCGTGATCAGAGGGATAAGAGGTGACCGAGCTATATTCCGTTGAGTTTCCTTTTAAATAGGTGGAGATCGTTTTAAATTTATCATTAAGTAGAGTGTTATTATCTTCGTATTCACTAGTGAAAATATAATCTATTCTTCTGGAGTTTGTTTGAGCCAGGTCGGGGTTATTTAAAGGTTGCGAGACTTTGTTAGAAGATTTTGTTGGTTTTAACCTTGTCTCACTATTCATACTACTAAGGTTGCATGTGGGTAATCGAAAGCTATTTGAGATTTGCTCTTTAGAGCACAAAATATCTTTTAAGGGAAAGAGATTCATCGTTTGCTTCTTTATTTCAGTTGGAATAACAATTTTTTCTTGTGGGCTTTTTAGTATGAATTCATTATTGTCATCTAGCTTTGGGGTTTCTAGTAGAGATATTGCTGAAGAAATTGAACTTGCATTGAAATCACCAACAATAATCTTTGGTATAAAAAGATTAAATGATTTTTCATCCCATATTTTTCTAAGAAGAACTTGGGTTTGCTTAACTCTTCCAATAGCACTTTTACTAGTTAAGTGTGTATTAACAAAGTACAGGGGTTGCTGAGTTTGTTTATCGCGAAGATGAACCCATGTTGCAATTCTAGCGTAAGAACTCTCTTTGAATTTCTTTTTATAGTTGGGAGCAAAGTTTTCTATTTTTTTGTCTGAGTAGTACCAAAACGTATCCCATGTTATAACCTCAAAGCGAGACTTGTTAACAACAATAGGGTTAAACTCATCATTGGATCGGTTTTTACCTGAAATAAGGCAATATTTTTTCTCTAAGAGATTGAGGTTTTTTGTTTGTTGCTTAATCGATCTTAATTGTTCATGTGAAACTTCTTGCATACCAATTAAATCGGGCAACTCATCTTTTTCTTTGTCTGCACAAGAATTATCCAAACAAAGAGTTTTATAAATTTCAAACTTTCTGATATTCCATTTTTCAATATGATCTCGCTTAGATTCAAGATTGTTTTTTAAAATATTATAACTAATAACATGAACATTTTTTTTCTCCTGAGTGGGATGAGAGCGTTCAATGTTTTGAGTCTCTAGATTTTTTTTTATTTTACAAGTGATGATGGGATTTTTTTCACAGCTGATAATAGTCAGCACCAGGCAAATAAGTAAAGTAAACTTTGTTTTTCTACACATACTGTAAATTATAGTCTTAAGGATGCTGTGAAAGATTTCTTCTCGTAATAATTACAGACCTGTATAAATTCTGGTCGATTATGTCCTACTCTTATTTCTGAGCGAAAATGTCCTATTCAATAAAATTTATATACCCTGATTCCATACACTTATCAGGGAAGTTGAATGGGGAAAGTCACGATGTCACAAAGAGAACTTAAGCATTATCGCCTGGCAATGGAGGTTATTGATGGAAAATTAACTATCGTTGACTACGCAATCCAAATAAATAAATCTTACCGGCAGGCTCAGAGGATTATTAAAAAAGTAAAAGACAAGGGATCTCTCGGTGCTCTTCATGGTAATGCTGGTAGTATTCCACACAATAAAACTCCGCAGGAATTAGAGGTTCAATTAGTCGATTTATTAAGACACAAATACCGAAATTTTAACCTTACTCACTTTAGAGAAAAAATTGAAAAACTTGAAAAGATTAGAATCAAAAAAGATGCCCTTCATGTAATTGCAAAAAGACATGGCCTAGTAAAACATCCAAAGCGAAGAGGTCGCAGGAGCCACAAACCTAGACCTAGACTTCCCAAGGAAGGAATGATGATTCAGTTTGATGGGAGTAATCATCTTTGGTTTGGAGAGGATAAAACAGATTTGATTGGAGGTATTGATGATGCAACTGGGATTGTTGTTGCAGCTGAGTTTTTCTATGGTGAAACTTCAAATCATTGTCTTAAAGTTATTCGAGAAATCGTTGATAACTACGGGCTACCAGAAAGTTTTTATATGGATCAAGCTGGAATATTTGGAAAAAAAGATCAAGAGTCTGAGTCACAAATATCAAGAGCATTTGATCAAACAGGAATACGTTTAATACTTGCGGGTTCATCACAAGCTAAGGGGCGTATAGAGAGACTCTGGAGAACTTTTCAAGATCGTTTGATAGCAGAGTTAGACTTTTATAATATAACTGACTTTGATGAGGCCAATAAGTTTTTAAAAGAAACATTTATTCCTGAATATAATTTGAAATTTTCAGTTGAAGCAGAAGAACTAGAAAAGTCTTATCGAAAGAACGTCTTTGGTAACCTTGATATTATTTTTTGTAAAAAAGTTAGGCGTAAAATCATGGTTGGGAATGTGTTTAGTTGGGATAACGTGAGTTGGGTGGTAGATGAAAAAAATTGTTTTTATGGAAGAGAGATAAATATAAATTATCATCTCGATGGAAGCTATAGCTTTGATATAATGGGCAGAAAAGTTCAATGCAAGGTCTCAAATCGAAAAAGGTTAAGTGATTATGGAGATAAGTCGAAGTTAAGAAAAAGTGCTTAAATCACAATAGGCCACTTTCGCTCCGAAATTAATAGGACACAATCGCTCAGAAACAACAAATGTTACTGTGATTGTTTAAAAATTTGACACCAATAAATAATATTTATGAGTTAAGAATATATTAGTATTCAACTACTTAGCCATAAAAGGGAGTCTTTCAAAAACTAAAAGTCTATTATTTGCAGGCATCTCAAAGTCTTCTAAAAATTTAAAACCAAACTTTACCATCGACTGGTTAACATCTTCAAAGTTTCTAATTCCTGATCTTAGGTCTCTCTCTTTTAACCACTTATTAAACTGTTCATTACTATCAGAAGTAAAGTTTCCATTGTAATTAAAAGGTCCATAAAAAAATGCTAAAGATCCTTCTCGTAACCTTTTACCTAACAATTTAAAAAGACATTTGTTTTCTTTCCACGACATAATATGCAAAGTATTTGCGGTAAAAACATAATCAAACGCCCCTTTGGGAAAATCGTCATTGCCTACTTTTAAAACAACAGGACCTAAAAGGTTTTTTAATTGAGCTTCTTTAAGCCATAGCTTTATTTGGGTTTGGCTTTCCCGTGTATCTGAAGTTGTCCACTGAACCTGAGGAAGTTTCTCAGCAAAATAGACAGCGTGTTGCCCATTGCCACTTCCAATTTCAAGCAGTTTCCCCTTGCTGATATATTTTTTTAAAATATCAAAGATAGGTTCTTTATTACGTTCTACTGAGGGTGCAAAGGATTTTGTCATAGTCATTTTAAGATATATTGCTACAATGTCTTTGACAATAGTATTTCAGGAGAAAACATATGCCCTCATTTGACCTCGTCTCAACAATGGATATTGGTGAGTTAAAAAATGCTCTCAACATGGCCACCAAACAAATATCTGGTCGTTACGACTTTAAAGGATCAAAGTGCGCCATTGAAATGAGAAATGACGCTGAATTAAAAATAACAGGTGATACTGAATATCAAGTTCAAGCAGCTCTGGAAATACTCTATCAAAGTATGGGAAAAAGAAATCTTGGAATAAAAGGACTTGAGCCCCAAGATGTTGCTCCAACAGGAAATCAACTCTACAAACAAGAAATTATTATCCATAACGGTATTGATAAAAACAAGGCTAAAACGATTAATAAGCTAATTAAGGATTCTAAGTTTAAAGTCAGTTCACAATACCTAGATGAAAAAATCCGTGTTACTGGGAAAAAAATCGATGATCTTCAAGGTGTTTTCCAAATGTTAAAAAATCATAAAGATGTTAATATTGCATTAGCGATGGAAAATATGAAGTAATTCTACCGCATGCTTCAACTTACAACTTACAACTTAAATCACACCATATTATAAGAAAGTGCATTCATATAATGACTACTCATTTAGTTAACATGGGAACTTTAAACTCCATGTTATTTTTGTCTAAGCTCAATAACCTTATAAGCCCCATCACCAATAGAGGTTGAAGTAATCGTCCCATCCTCTTCAAAAAACTTATGAATAAGCCGTCTATCTCTACCATTTAATGGCTTCAACTTTATAACATCATCTGACTCAAGAACTTTTTGCTTCATTTTTTTTGCAAACTTGGCCATCTTCTCTTCGTCATTGCCGTTATTACGACTTGGCTTATTATTAGCGCGTGCCTTAAAGCATTTAACATTTATCTTAATTCCTCTATGCATCATAACTCTAGACTGTAAATAGACTGTAATAATTTGTTCAAAAGCATCAATAAGCTCAAAGTTGTTCTTAACTAACAATGCCTCATCCTTACCGCTAAAACTTACCAGCAGGGTATTATTCTTAAAGGAAACTCTTACATATAAATTAAGCTGAGCCTTCTTAATTGTTTCAATCATAAATGGAAGCAAAAGTTTCTTATAAATTGGCTTTATAAAAAATTTATATTTTGTAAGTTTACTTCCAAAAATAAAAAATTTCCGTTTCCCAGCAGAAAGAACTTCATGACCTAATAAACTTTCATCAGTAATTCTTAAAAAACTCATGGCCATAACCGAAGCTTCTTTTAAGCTGTAAGACTCAGTCTCATAAAATCTTTTATCTACCCTTGGTAACTTAGGTCGATCTTCCCTTTTTACTCTTTCACGTCTTTGTACTGGTTGGCGCGGTGGAGTTTTTGTCCTTTTGTTATCTCTCTTTTCATAGCTTGAATTTCTATCATTTGTTTGCACTTTAAGCGTCCTTCTGTCTATCCTTGGCTTTGCACATATGTCTGTTGCAAAGTCATCGTTTGAAAGGTCAAGTTTTTCAATCTTTTCCTCAATAAGTTCATATATTGCTTCTATATTTTCACTATCTTCGTAGGCACAAAAGCTTATTGCCTCACCAGAACTACCAGCTCTACCTGTTCGACCAATTCGGTGGACATAATTTGATGCTTCCTGTGGAAGATCGTAATTAACCACGAGGTTCACATCCTTAATATCAAGGCCTCTTGCAGCGACATCAGTACAAACAAGTACACCTATTTTTTTGGAACGAAACTCTTCAAGTAGTTTTGTTCTTCTATTTTGAGCTAATTTTCCAGAAATAGGTTTAGCTACAATCCCCATCAAATTTAACCACTCAGCTACTGTGTGGGTTTGAACTTGAGTATTACAAAACACAATCGTGTGGGCATCTTGTTTATTTCTTAAAATTTGAACTAATAGAGAAAACTTCTCATCAGAGCTCAACATGGCCACTTTATGATCTATATGATCAACCAGCAAACTATCTTCATTTAGTTTAAACTCTTCAGGTACAGAGCCAAACTTATATGCCGTACTAAGGACTTCCATATTTGTCGTTGCAGACAGCATTATTAATTGTCGATTTTTATTACTACGGCCTAAGACAAATTCAATATCCTTTTTAAATCCCATATCAAACAGTCGATCTGCTTCATCAAAGACGAGACCTTTAACATTTGAAAGACTGACAACTTTTTGTTTAATTAAATCAACAAGACGTCCTGGTGTTGCAACAACGACATGTACACCTTTACCTATAATTTCTTTTTGTGTATCAATATTTTCTCCACCAATGACACAAACAGACTTCACTCCAATATTCTCGCCAAACATTTTAAACACTTTATGCGTTTGTTGAGCAAGTTCTCTTGTTGGAGAAAGGACTGCATATAAGCACTCATTAGTTTCACTTTGATCTGGAACAGTGGCCCTTAGCATTTTTTCTAAAATTGGAATAACAAAAGCACCCGTTTTTCCACTGCCAGTTTCAGCTTGGGCAAAAATGTCTTTTCCTGCAATAATTGGTTTATAAGTCATGTCTTGAATCGGTGATGCTTTTTTAAAACTATTTTCATCAAGTGTCGTAAGTAAAGTCTTGTCCATCTCAAATGAACTAAATTCAATCGTGGTTTCGATAATGATATCCTTGAGTATTTTTTTAAACACTTTATAGTGAATAGTTAGGTAAGTCTATGAAGTAACGCTTAGTTTATGCGCTTCAGCCCCAAATACTGCGAGGCAATATACAAATTAACACTACGCAAACTCATCGTTTTTTCAATAAAGTGCCCTTAAACACCTATTTTTGTAACAATACTACTTAATCTATCGGTAAAGTCCATGTTACAATTTTGCCACTAATTAATTAAACCACACAAAAGGATTTTAAAATGGCTGAAGCAAAAGGATTAAAAAAACCTGTAAAGTTAAAAACAGAACTAGCTGCAATGCTTGGAGAAACAGAACTACCAAGAACTGAAATAACTAAAAAACTATGGGAGTATATTAAGAGCAATAAACTTCAAACTAAAACTGAAAATGGTAAAGCTGAAAATGCTGGTAAATATATTGTTGCAGATTCAACTCTATTAAGTATTTTTAAAAATACAAAATCAACAAGTAAATCAGGTAAATTAACTGATCTTACAAAAATGAATGAAGGCGACACAATCAACATGATGCAAATGGCTGCTGTTGTTGGTGCAAATATTGAAGCATAATTAAACACAAATAAATAAAGGGGCTTGCAAGAGTCCCTTTATCAACTCACACCCAAAATGACCTTTTACGAAACAAATATTTTTCCTACACTTAATGACCTCGTTACTAAAGGCTTTGGTCGTTTTCGTAAAGATCTTCTCACAATGGCTAAAGGCAAGGTTTTAGAAATAGGTATGGGTTCTGGAATGTCTTTTGACTTCTACCCCCATGCTGTAACTTCAGTCGATGCCATTGATCCCAATCCGAGCATGCTAGAACGTGCTAAAGAAAAACCAAATACTAAAATTAAGCTTCAACTGGGGCAAGCAGAGCAACTGAACTTTGAAGATGATTCCTTTGACACTATTATTTGTTTTCTCGTTTATGCTCGGTAAGTGATCTAAAAAAATCACTCTTGGAAATTAAGCGTGTGCTAAAACCTAGCGGCCAATTACTTTTTTTTGAACATATTGCTCCACCAGCAAACACTTTTCACCGTGAAATTTTTGAACGTATTAACTCTTTTTGGTAAGCTCCGGCCTGTGGTTGCCAACTGACACGAGAAACACTGTCAGAAATGTATAAAAGTGGGTTTATAGTAGAATTAATACAATTTCAAAAAAAACCCTCCAAACTTCTTCCCATTATTCGGGGAGTTGCTAAAAAATGAACTGTACACGTTTGTGAGTACTTACTGTACACATTTGTGAATACTTAATGACGTATTTGATGTCTTATTTTTTGACTAGAAATTAATTCAGCCCTACATTAGGCCATCAAAACATCTAAGGAGATTAAAATGAAAAAATCAATTGTATTACTAGCAGTATTAACGACGACAAGCTTATTTGCTTCTACACCTCAAATCCAATTTTCTAACAATGGATTTTCACACAGAACATCAATTTTTAATGTATGTGTAACTGAAAATGATCTTTTTAGAACAATCAATAAAGTTGCTCTTTATGAGTTAGGTGGTACAGGAGATAACCAATATCCAACCTCAAATGGTTCAGCTGAATATCTTTATGCATCAAGAACTTACTCAAAAGAGTACTGCCTTAAAAATGAATGTGGAACTTTTGATGACTTTGAAACGATCACAGAAACACTTCCACTAAGCTACAGAATTGAAGTTACGGGAGAAGAGATTGGGGACAGCGGAATGTATGAAGTCCTTTCTGTAAAAAAACACACAATTACAAGTTGTAAATAATAATACTATGCCCCGCTTCTACCTCTATATATTATGTAGGGGCGGGTGCTGTTTTCACATTGAATGAATATCACTTTAGTCACCTTTGAGCCTACCTCAAATGTATTTAATAACTCTCTTACTTTTTCTGAACTATTTTCTTTCGATTACGTAAACATTCTAAAAATTTTAATCTTTGTTCACCAGTTAAAACATCAAATTGAACTTCTAGTTTAGTGGCCTTACGAATTGTTTTTATTGGTTCCATAGTTTTACGTAATTCTTTTGCTGCATCCATAGCCTCTTCTTTGGTGGTGGTTGCATTCAAAATGACTTTATTAAAGTTTTTCTGGGCCGTAACTGCCATTTTTAAATGAGACTTAATTTGTATTCTTGCGGTTTTTAAAATCTTTTTAATCTCATTTTTTTGAATTTTGGCCAAGGATAAATCAGCACAAAAAATTCTTTGTTTATTTGACTTTGTTAGTGCTCTCAAGTCTTTCATTTTAATGGCCGAAAAAGCGGATAAACTTAGTAATGAAGCTAATAAAATAACAAGTAATTTCATATTGATCTCCTTAAAAATATTCAATACCTAAATTAGATATGAAGCCTCAGACTTTGGCAAATTGATCAGATTTTAAAGTCCTATCAATCATGGAAAAACATGAGTTATCTTAGTTTTATTTCACAATCTAGAGGTAGAATTGGTACAAGCTAGTAGGAGGCACTATGATCTATGAAGTAAACGGAGACATTTTATTAAGTAAAGCACACGCAGTTGCGCATGGCGTAGCTCCAAATGACGATTTCAAAAAAGGCTTAGCTTATTCTTTACGCGAGAATTGGCCGTCTTTATACAAAGACTTCAGGAACTACTCACATAAAAATCACCCAAAAGAAGGTAGTGTTTGGACTTGGATGAATGCTGAGGGAAAAAAGATCGTAAACTTGTTTACCCAAGAACACTCCCGCGGACACAATTCTCACCCCGGTAAGGCCACAACTTCTTATGTAAACCATTCACTTAAAGAACTTAGAAAGGTCATAGAGGATGAGGATATAAAATCAATAGCTATGCCAAAATTAGCGACAGGTGTTGGGAGTCTAGACTGGAATGAAGTAAGACCACTTATTGATAAACACCTAGGTGACTTAAAAATACCAATTTATATATATACTGAATTTCACAAAGGTCAACAAGCAGACGAACCAAACTAATACCGTAAAGCTCCTCTTTAATTGGAGGAGCTTTATAATTAAGTAAACCGCAATTATACTTTCTAAAAACCCAAGAACCCATTCTTGACCTAACTTATGATCATAGGTAAAAAGAAAGCATGAAAAGATATCTTTGGATAATCAGTGCATTACTTTTTGGAATAATTATTTATAATTTAAATGGATACTACTTTGAGCTAGATCATCTAAAATCTTCTGTCCTGTCCATTATGTGTACGGCAATTTTTTTATGGGTTAGTGAAGTTTTACCACTTTATATCACCTCAATGTTTGCATCATTTTTATTAATTGTTATTTCTGATTTTTCCACCAAAGAAGTTTTCCACCCTTACTTTGATCCTGTGATAATGCTTTTTCTAGGTGGTTTTCTCCTAGCAAGGGCCCTAAATAAATACAGAATTGATCATTTTGGAGCTCAACTCCTTTTAAGCAGAGTCGGTACAAAACCAAGTACATTCTTACTCGCCCTAATGTTTTTTACCGCTTTTTTATCTTTGTGGATTTCAAATACTGCATCTGCAGCAATTATGATTCCACTAAGTATCCTTGTACTCTCTGAAAATAAGCTCTTAAACCTCCCTACTAAGAGTAGCTTTGGAAGATCAATGATACTAGGAGTGGCTTACGCTGCAACCTTAGGTGGTATTGGATCTATAGTTGGTAGTCCGCCCAACGCAATTGCAGTTAAGTACCTAGCCGAGATAAATATCCACATTAGTTTTTTACAATGGATGTACTACACAATCCCTTTTGTTATTATTTGCCTCTTATACACTTGGCGAGTTCTCATCTTTTTAAACCCTCCGGAAATATCTGTCATCCATTTTCAAAAAACTGAAGTTAATTTTTCTAAAGATCAATACCTTGTTTTAAGCGTATTTATTATTACCGTTCTAGGTTGGTTAACAACAACTTTAACAGGAATTAGCTCCTCCACGATCGCCATGATTCCCATTTTACTACTTTTCCTATTCCAACTTCTTGATGATAAAGACCTTACAAGTATTTCTTGGGGCACACTCTTATTATTTGGTGGAGGCCTTAGTCTTGGGAATGCTCTCACCAGTATTGGCGCCGGCCAATGGTTATTGAGCTTTGTGCAAATATACCTCACAGATGTTCACTCCTTTATTATGATCTTGGGATTTATTTTTGCAGGTATACTTCTTACCATGGCCGCAAGTAATACTGCCGCAGCAGCAATCCTAATTCCACTAATACTACCTATGGCCAGCTCATTAGGTCTTTCCTCCCATATCACTGCGATATTAATTGCAATTGGAGTCTCATTAGACTTTATGATTCCAGTCGGTACCCCTCCATCAGCTATCGCCCACTCAACTGGACTTGTGACCGTAAAGGAGATGATTGTTAATGGAGTATTAATTAACTTGGGTGGAGCAATTATTCTCGCAGTTATTTATTATTTATTTTACTAAGCTTCGATTAATAACTGCAATAAACTCGCTGATCAATTTTTTATCATCACCTTTTTGACTTGCAAAGATAGCTCCTGGCCATGCTTTATCATTAATAAAACGACAAATAATATGAATGTGTAACTGTGGGACCATATTTCCTAATGTAGCAATATTAAGCTTATCAGGTTTAAACTCATCAGAAAGAACTTGAGACAAAACGTTTATCTCTACTAATAAGTTTTGTTGATCTTCAATTGAGAGTAGATGTAACTCTGTAATATCAGCGACTCTAGGAACCAGCACAACCCAAGGGTTATCACTATCAGGCATTAAAAAAACATCTGAAAGTTTTAAACTAGTTATAAAAAGCAGGTCATGACTTAGCCTAGAGTGAAGTTTAAATTTTTTCATTTATTATCCTAGAAAAATACATCATAATAAAAGCATGACACCTTTAAAGCGTAAAATCTATGAGATAATTTTTGAAGCAGATACTTTTTGGGGGAAAACATTTGATGTTGCTCTCATTATCTCTGTCATACTAAGTGTATTAGCAGTTATGCTTGAGAGTGTTGAGCATCTAAACCAAGATTACTCCCGGCTCTTTTTAATCACGGAATGGTTTTTCACTATTTTGTTCACTATTGAACTAAGCCTTAGACTCTATTGTATCAATAAAAAGAGCAGTTATTTATTTAGCTTTTATGGGCTCATTGATGTTTTATCTGTTATACCCATGTATCTAACATGGTTTTTTCCTGGTTTGCAAAGCTTAGGAGTGTTACGTGCTTTTAGAATTTTACGAGTTTTTAGAATCTTAAAACTCAACCGTTATATTAGTGCCGGAAATAGCCTGTCAATGGCCCTTGTTCAAAGCAAAGCTAAGATCATTGTTTTTTTAGGGTTTATTATAACCATCGTTCTTATCATGGGTAGTATCATGTATCTTATTGAGGGAAGAGAAAACGGGTTTACTAGTATCCCAAAATCGATTTATTGGGCCATTGTAACAGTTACAACAGTTGGATATGGAGATATTGTTCCTCAAACAATTATTGGAAAAATTATCTCATCACTTCTTGATTGTTGGTTATGGAATTATAGCCGTTCCTACTGGCTTAGTATCGGCACAAATAGTTCAACAAAATTTAGAAGAAAAACAAAGAAAGAAAATTTGCCATAAGTGCGATAAAAATACTTATAACCACGAAGCCGTTTATTGCTGCCACTGTGGTAGAGAGTTTAACTAAGGGCTATCGATGACACCAGTGCTAGAAATGAAAAATGCTTCGATCAGCCTCAATAAAAAGCTTATTATCGACAATATGAATCTAAAAATACAAGAACATGAATCCGTCGTATTCATTGGACCAAGTGGTGGTGGTAAAACGATTTTATTAAAACTACTGGCAGGGATTTATTCTCCAACGGCTGGCGATGTTTTTATTAACGGAGAAAATTGGCATGATATAACAGGTGAGCACAAACATGATTTAGCCAAAAAACTAGGTATGCTTTTTCAACAAGGAGCTTTATTTGACCCCCTAACAGTCATTGAAAACGTAGCTTTTCCAATTCGTGAGCATTACAATTTGCCTGAAGAAGAAGTCCTAGCTAAGAGCCAAGATTTATTAGAAAAAGTAAACCTGCTGGACTCTAAAAATAAACTTCCTGTACAACTAAGTGGTGGTATGCAAAGACGGTTAGGAATTGCGAGGGCCTTAGCGCTGAATCCACAAATTATCTTTTATGATGATCCCGTGGCCGGACAAGACCCCATGCAAAGTGACCAAATGCTTCGCCTCATATCAAACTTTAAAGAAAAAAATAAATCAACCCTACTCATGGTTACTAGTAATATGAAAGTGGCCTACCGTATGGCCGATAGAATTTTTATGATTATTGATCATGAACTTATTGATGCTGGCACACCAAAACAAATTCTAGAACACCCTGATCCTCGTATTCAACAATTCATCCACGGTAGTTTAGATGGTCCAATAAAATCACTCTAGGAATTTAAACTAAAACTTGCATCATTTTTTATTTCACTATAAAATCAAGTATGGATGAAATTAACGTACTAATACTTGATCAAAACAAGCTTGTTCAAACCGGTCTCAAGAACCTAATCAATCAAAACTTTAAAGCCAGTATTACTTGCCTTGATGATGCTGAAGAAGCAATCGAAGTTTGTAAAGGACGAGTCTTTACCATAATGATTGTAGATCCAATGTGTCCCGATAGTTTTGATGGAGAAGAGTTTATACGTGCTCAAAGACAGTTTTATAGTATCAACAAAGATACACCTATAATTGTTTTTACTGAGGATATTGAGTTTGTAACCAGAATAACTGACGAATTTAGTCTTCATCCAGAAACAAAAATTGGACCAATTACAAAAATTCTTAATCCAATTAATATGGCGCTTAGTAAACTAAGCGCATAATCTAACTAAAATGCTACTGCAAATCTTACGGTAGAAACAGAACCCTTATTTCCTGTTCCACAAGTTGCGCCTGAACAATCAGTAGTGTCATAATCTTCTGAAATATAATGTTCAAAACCAATAGATGAGCTCTCATTAATCAATGTATTAAATCCAATTAAAGTTCTTTTCTTTTGTAATTCCATTAAAACTGCCTCATCTGAAGTTTGTATTCCGATACTAAAAGAAGTTTCGTATTTAAAAGATGCTGTATAGGACAGCTCAAACTGCATCGTATTTGGAGTCGCACCTTTTGCATCATAAATGAGATCAGCTGAGTCAAATTTTTCACTGGCCGAAATACTTTCAAAGACAAAAGAAAATTCACGGTATCGGCCTACTAAATTTATGGCTGTAGCAGGAATTTTTTTAGCGACAATATAGGTTACATTGTCAGTTAGTTTTGATTTAATTGTATCAGTATCTGTGAAATTATTAATATAATTTACAGAAGCTTGAATGGCCCAATCATCGTGTTCAAAAACGTAACCAAGTTCCATTCCCGCATCATCAATTCTGTCATCTTCATCACTTTCTTTGGCGTCACCTTTAAAAGCATAAATTGAAGTAAAGACTCCCTTCCACTCAAGTCCAAACAAAACAACGTTTCTATTTGTTTCAGCTAACTCAAGCCCAATTGGGTCTGAAAAAAAACTTGTTTCATAGCGACCAAAAGGAACAGTCATTTTCCCTACTCGAAGGTTATATTTATATTTTTCATCTTGCCCATAAGAAATAAACGCCTCTGTTGCTTCAAATTGAGAATTATCATCCATTTCTAATAAGATATTGGCTGAGACTTGTTCATTAATACTAATTTCAGTCGCAAGCTCTAAAGTGGCAATATCAATGCTATCAGTAACTGTCTCCGTAAAGTCTTTTGTTTGAGTAATATCAACTTCAATCAAACCTTCAATAGAAATCTTTTTTCCTATATCTTCTTCTAAACGCTTTTGATTACTAATTTTTGTGTTTAAAATAGTAAATTTTTTGGATTTTAATGATGTGACTGATTTCGTTAATTGATCAACCTGCCCCTTAACCATTGTCTTATCCAGCCCTGCACTGATTGCCTTATTAAGGGCATTTAATTGTTTTTGATTGTTAGCAATATCTTTTTCAATTTGACTAAGTTCCATTGATTGTTCAGGTGATAGTTTGTTCTTATCATTTTTAATCGTTTTTTTATTTGCTGCTTGAATCTGGCTAGTTAATCTTTTTAAACTTTTAATTTGGATTTTTAAATCTACTATCTCTTTATCATAGTTTTTTCCAGCAGAACTACTGGGCTTAAGTTTTAATGATTTTTCTAACTTGGATATTCTATCATTTTGTTCTAGATCAAGCTTTGGTTGGGCTAAGCTTGTAATGGAATAAAAAAGACTAGCAACAATTAATATTGATTTAAAATTCATAACAGTCCTACAAATGTTTAAGTTTTTAAATTTATAGAATTATAATAATGAATTTCATACAAATTACCAATCAATAATCAAATTTTAATGTTAGAGATAAACACTATACTAATTAGCACTCTTCAAAACGTGGATCATCTTCAGCAGGAATATCTAGGTCGCCACCGATGACTTCATTTTTACTTGAAATATTAGATATACTTGATGTGCTTGGTGCATTTGGAGTAACTGACGGTTTAGCCATTACTGGCTCTAAATCAAGTACATTATCTTTTATATCATGATTTGTTAAGTTACTAACATTTTGTTGCTCAAATTGGCGAATTTCTTTAGAGCTATCGATTAACTGAGTAAGCCCTACAATAACATCTTTTACACTTTCTGTTTGGCCATTAATAGTCTTCGACATACTCAAAGTTTCATTTGAAATGGTGGTACTTTCATTAGTTGAACGATCAAGTTCACCAATTGCTGCGTTAACTTCATTTACAGCAATAGACTGCTCACTTGATGAGGCTGCAATTTCTTTCACTTTATCATTAACAAGATTTACATTTTTCATAATTTCATCAAGTGCTTCATCACACTCATGCGCTGTTTCTATTCCTCGATCAACTTTTTGTTTACCTTCCTCGACAAGTGTCGCAATTTTTCCTTTGGTTGATTCAACAGTATTAGTTACTTCTTTGATTGAATTTTCTAACATTTCCGATATTTCTAAGGCCGCTTTACCAGACATCGCTGCGAGATTACCAACTTCCTCAGCAACAACCGCAAAGCCTTTTCCATGTTCCCCAGCTCTTGCAGCTTCAACACTTGCATTAAATGAGAGAAGCTTCGTCTGAAAAACAATATCATTTATCACTTTTGTTTTTTCACCAATTTGTGCAATGACATTAACAATTAAAGAAATTTCTTCATTACTTTTTTGGATTTCTTCCATAATAACATTATTACTTTTTGCAATTTGTC
>JABJPQ010000179.1 GCA_018663815.1 Halobacteriovoraceae bacterium
AAGAATCAAATGCTTTTTATAAAAGAAATCTATCTAGCGGGCAAAAAGGTTTATCCATTGCTTTCGATCTTGCAACTCACAGAGGCTATGATTCGGATCACCCTCGAGTAGAAGGTGACGTGGGCATGGCCGGTGTGGCCATTGACTCAATTTATGATATGCGCGTTCTATTTGATGGCATTCCCTTGGGGGAAATGTCTGTCTCAATGACCATGAATGGTGCGGTTTTACCGATACTTGCTTTGTATATTGTCGCGGCTAAAGAGCAAGGTGTTTCACAAGATAGGCTTACAGGTACTATTCAAAATGATGTACTTAAAGAGTTTATGGTGAGAAATACTTATATTTATCCTCCTAAACATTCGATGAAAATCATTGCCGATATTTTTGAATACACTTCAAAATATATGCCTAAATTTAACTCAATTTCCATCTCTGGTTATCATATGCAAGAAGCGGGTGCAACGGCTGATCTTGAACTTGCTTATACGATTGCCGATGGGCTGGAATATATTCGAGCAGGCATTGAGGCTAAGATTGATATTGATAAGTTTGCACCACGACTTTCCTTTTTTTGGGCCACAGGAATGAATTATTTCATGGAAGTGGCTAAGATGAGAGCTGCGCGACTTTTATGGTCAAAAACAGTGAATGAATTTAAACCAAAAAATCCCAAGTCAATGAGCCTAAGAACACACTCTCAAACTTCGGGGTGGTCTTTAACGGCACAAGATGTATTTAATAATGTCACTAGAACATGTATTGAAGGCCTGGCTGCTACTCACGGAGGAACTCAATCCTTACATACAAATTCATTAGATGAAGCTTTAGCGCTCCCGACTGATTTCAGTGCTAGGATTGCAAGAAACACTCAAATTTTCATTCAAAATGAAACCGATACATGTAAATTAGTTGACCCTTGGGCCGGAAGTTATTATGTAGAAAAACTAACCCACGATCTTATGCAAAAAGCGTGGAAGCATATTGAGGAAGTAGAGCAGTATGGTGGAATGTCTAAAGCTATTGAGGCTGGGATTCCAAAAATGAGAATTGAAGAAGCCAGCGCAAAAACTCAAGCGCGCATCGACTCTCTTCGCCAATCAGTAGTTGGAGTGAATCGTTATCGCTCTGACCATGAAGAAGATATTCCTGTTTTGTCCGTCGATAATACCCAAGTACGCATTGCTCAGATTGCAAGACTAAATAAACTTAAAGCTGATAGAAATGATAAAGATGTTCAACTTGCTTTAACTGCGTTAACAACAGCTGCTAAGACAGAGGTTGGGAATTTGTTGGAGCTTGCTGTTAAAGCCGCAGAGTTAAAAGCTACTGTCGGTGAAATAAGTTTAGCATTAGAGAAAGTTTATGGCCGACATGAAGCACAGATAAAAGCAATTAGTGGAGTGTATAAAAACTCTTTTGGAGATTCAAAAGTCATGCAAGACTTAACTCAAAAAATTAAAAAATTTGAAGAAAATGAAGGGCGCCGGCCCAGAATAATGTTGGCCAAAATGGGTCAAGATGGGCATGACCGTGGTCAAAAAGTCATTGCAACGGCCTTTGCAGATATTGGCTTTGATGTTGATATTGGACCTTTGTTTCAAACCCCCGAGGAAGCAGCTAAACAAGCGGTGGAAAATGATGTGCATATTATTGGAGTAAGTTCATTAGCAGCAGGCCATTTAACACTTGTGCCAAAACTACAAGAAGTTTTGAAAAAATATGATCGCGAAGATATGCTTATTGTTGTCGGAGGAGTTATTCCCCCTGCTGATTATCAAAAACTTTATGATATGGGAGTTCACAGTGTTTTTGGGCCAGGAACAATTATTCATGAAGCAGCCAATGATTTAATTTTAAAACTCAATAAAAAATTTGGATACGAATGAAAAAAGAATTAAGTGTGAATGAGTATTTGAATGGAATTAAAAATAAAGATTTAAGTATCTTGGCCAAAGCAATTACTTTGATTGAAAGTAAAAAAAAAGAACATCAAACTCTAGCGACTGAACTCGTAAAAGAAATCTTACCATTAACAGGTAAAGCTAAACGAATTGGTATCTCGGGGACACCGGGAGTAGGTAAAAGCACTTTTTTAGAAAAATTTGGTATGTACCTAATTGAAAACAACCAAAGCCTCGCTGTATTAGCAATTGATCCTACGAGCCAAATTACGGGTGGTTCAATCCTTGGTGATAAGACTCGCATGAGTGAACTATCCGCTCAACAAAATGCTTATATTAGGCCAAGTCCTAATGGTTCAACCTTAGGTGGTATAGCTGCTAAATCCCGTGAGACCATGCTTTTATGTGATGCTTTTGGTTTTGATTATATCTTTATTGAAACTGTTGGAGTGGGGCAATCAGAAATTAGTGTTTCGCATATTGTGGATATGTTTGTGCTACTTATGCAACCAGGTAGTGGAGATGAACTGCAAGGAATCAAGCGCGGAATTTTAGAAGTGAGTGATTTAGTTATTGTAAATAAAGCGGATGGTGATTATGAAAAAATCGCTAAGATTGCACAGCATGATTATAAAAAATCACTCGAGGTTTTACAGGAAAAAAGATCTTGGAAGACGCAAGTTCTTTGCTGTTCTAGTTTATATAAGAAAGGTTTTGCTGAAATCGAAAGTTCATTGCAGGCTTATTTTTCTCAATACGATATTAAGGGACGTGATGCGCAGGTTAAGGAATGGCTCTTTGAATTATTAAATGAGAGATTTCGAAATAAGGTTGCTCAAGTTCCCAAGCTGGATTCTTATATTAAAAATATCCAATCCGGTAAAAAAGATGTTCTAAGCACTGTTGATACGATCTTAGCAGGAATACTTAAAGATGATTGATTATACGACTTCCAAAAAAAAACGTGCTCAATACGTTCTTGAACAACTTGAAAACCATTATCCTAAAACACCAATCCCCCTTGATCATACAGATGCATACACCTTATTAATTGCAGTACTCCTTTCAGCTCAATGCACAGATGAAAGAGTCAATAAAATTACTCCTGCTCTTTTTGCTATAGCCAATACTCCGCAAGAGATGGTTAAGCATTCGGTGGAAGAAATTAAAGCGATCATTAGACCATGTGGTCTGAGTCCCAGGAAGTCTAAAGCTATTTGGGAGCTCTCTGATATGATAATTAAAAAACATGGAGGAGTCGTACCAGACAGTTTTGAAGAATT
>JABJPQ010000254.1 GCA_018663815.1 Halobacteriovoraceae bacterium
CAATTAATTCATCAATATCTGAATCTTTAAGGTCTGCAGGTGCAATATCTTCTGGAATGGATGCATGAATCTCATCCTTACCTTCTCCATGTGAGATGACATAAGGCCCAAAACGTCCAACTTTAACGTCAACAACACCATTCACACCTTCAAGTTTAATTGTGCGTGACTCTTCTGGCTTAATAGATTTTTCCTGATCTTCAACAACTTGTTTAAGACCTTTTTTTCCACTATAAAAACTTTTTAAATATTTTAAATGATCAACTTCACCTATCGCGATTAAATCGAGTTTCTCTTCCATGCCACTGGTAAAACTATAGTCTACGTAATTAACAAAATACTTTTCTAATAACTGTACTACGGCCATGCCAGTAAAAGATGGGATAAGTGCGCTACCTTCTTTTCTAACATAACCACGGTCTTGTATGGTTCCGATTATAGTTGCATAAGTCGATGGACGCCCAACGCCCTCCTTTTCTAATCTTTGAACTAATGAAGCCTCTGTAAACCTTGCAGGAGGTTTTGTTTCATGAGCGAGAGCATCAACTGTTTTACAATCAACTTTTTGTCCCTCTTTCATAATCGGTAAAATTACTTCTTTATCATCCAATGCTTTATCTGGATCATCTGATCCTTCAACATAAACACGCAAGAATCCAGGAAATACTATACGGGAACCATTAGCATTAAATTGATTACCATCAACATCAATCTTTATGGCCATATTGGCTTTTCTTGCTTCTTTCATTTGTGATGCAAGTGTTCTTTTCCAGATAAGTTCGTAAAGTTGTTTCTCTTTACCTGTTAATCCCGTTTTACTTGGATGAACAAACTCTGAACCTGCCGGTCTAATCGCCTCATGGGCTTCCTGAGCACCTTTCGTTTTAGCCGAGTATTGTCTCTCTTTATCTGATAAATATTCTTTTCCATACAACTCTGCAACAGAGCTTCTTGCACCCGCAATAGCTTCTTTAGAGAGGTTTGGGGAATCGGTTCTCATATAAGTGATCAAACCTTCTTCATATAATGTTTGAGCACTACGCATTGTTTGCTTTGCACTCATACCCAGCTTTCTAACCCCTTCCATTTGAAGGGATGAAGTTATAAAAGGCCTAGTTGGATGAGTTTTACTTTCTTTTTCTTCAACAGAAATAACTTTCCAGTCAGAGTTTTGAATTTTTTTCTGAAGTTTTTTAGCCATTTTTTCATCGACTAATACTGCATCTTTCTTGGTTAGCTTTCCTGTATCTGGATCAAAATCCTTTCCAACGGCAATTCTTTTACCACCGACATAGGTTAATTTTGCTTCAAATTGTTTCTTATCAGCTAAAAGATCTGCTTTTAAATCCCAGTAACTTGATTTTACAAATTTTCTACGCTCTCTTTCACGCTCAACGATAAAACGCAGTCCCGTTGACTGAACTCTACCTGCACTTAATCCATAAGCAATTTTCTTCCAAATAAGAGGAGACAAAGTATAACCATAAAGCCTATCCAATATTCGCCGAGCCTCTTGGGCCTTAACTAGTTTCTCATCTAACTCACGAGTTTCTTCTAAAGCTCGGTTAATAGCCGTTTTTGTAATTTCATGAAAAACCATGCGCTTTACAGGAATTTTTGGCTTTAAAAGCTGGATTAAATGCCAAGAAATACTCTCACCCTCACGATCCTCATCGGTCGCGAGATAGATCATTTTGCATTCTTTCATATGCTTGCGAAGGCCTGTCACAATCTTTGACTTGCCCTTAGGGATCACATACAAAGGCTCAAAGCCTTTCTCAACATTGACTCCTAATTTGGCCCAAGCTTCTTTTTTAAGCTTCGCCGGAATATCCGTAGCTGATTGAGGCAAATCTCTCACATGCCCCATACTCGCTTCAACGATATAGTTCTTTGGTAAGAATTTTCGAATCGTCTTTGCCTTAGTAGGTGACTCAACAATAACTAAATATTTATCCATAATTAAATCCGTTTAACACTGTTCGGTTTTTAGAATTAAATGTATTTTTAACATTCGTCAACTTTTGCGGTATAAAAATATATATTAATAGACAGAACTAATAATGGCAATACGCCAGATTAAGGAGATAAAATTAAATGACTCAGCTTGTTTCGGCTTTAATTAAATTTTTATCCTATGTTCCATTCATTAAATATCTCTTTAAAATTTATTATCTAAAATCCTTAGCTGATATCAAAAATGAATATAAAGAAAAAAATAATATTATCGATGTTATCTTAACTTCAAGCATTAGTTCAAAAGATTTTATTTTTGGTAGAAGTGATTTAAATTTCTTAATTGTTGTGGCAAACGAGTGCCATCCAAAGGCAATTTTAAAAGAATTTCGAAGTTTTGTTTATTCAAAATTTTTATTGAAACTGACTGTAAACCATATCTATATTCCTATTCTCACTGAAAATGAATTTAACACTGATGTTGTAAAAAGCTTTCTCATGAGAAAATCCCACAAAGATTCAACAAAATGGGAGTCTGTTCTCTCGCATCATAAATATCTTTTTTATTTACGCAAACAAGACCGCTTTGCCATTACCTATACTGGAGTTCAAAACCTTGATCTATTCTTTCTAAAAGAGCGTGCACCAAAACCAAGCTTCTCAAAAACAAAAAACTTAATTATTGCAATCAATACCTTGCTCAAATTTCAACTGTTGTCTTCTCAAGCAGATACAACATGGACCCAAATTAGTATGAGGCTTCGAAGGTATCCAATACTGATAAAACGATTATCATCTAAGTTCGAGTTAGCGATCTGGAGCATATTGACTCAAACACAATGCTCCCATCAACAAAATAAGAAGTACCAAGATTTTCCACTTGAAAAAGAGCTCTCCAAATACTTTCATTCATTATTACAGCTTAGTTTTATTAATGATTTTACAATAACTCCTTCCCTCATTCAAAGTCGAACCAACGAGATTCAAGGAAAGCTCTTTATTGATATTCATATCAACCAAGAGGTTATGAAAAAAAGCTATGTAAAAAGTCTCAACCATCTTATTAGTGGTATCAAACGTTTTGAAAACAATAAATTAAAGTTTAGAGTTCGACTGACAACTGACTCACTCTATCAGCTACAAAATGAAAAAGCACTCTATCCATTTCCACTTGAAGCACTTTATAGAAAACAAAAAACCTACTCCGTTAAAAAATTCCATTACAATTTTTTAATTCAACACGATCAAATAATCCATGCCTCGATTCACTTTATGATTATACAGTTCATGCGATTTCGATCCCTCCAGCAAAAAACGGAACTAATTGGTTCTAAGTTTATTAAATCTCTTAACCTCATGTATAAGTATTACCTTCTTGCTGAGTACCTAAAGGGAAATGAGTTTAAAGTAGAGTTATCAGAAAAAAAGATCAGAGAGAAACTCACACCTCAGTTTTCTGAAGTCAGTTTAGATGATGTTGTCACTGAGGAGCAATGGGTTATCATTAAAGCTCAGCTCATCTATCTTTTAAAAGAAATTCGAGATGAACTAGCAAAAGACAATCAAGGGTTAAAAGTTCTAAGGTTCTAAAAATGATTTTATAACCATCGCTTCATCATTAATATTTATCTTTTTCAGCATTTTCTCTTTTTGTCCCATAATAAGCTGTGTATCAAGAACTTCACCAAGTCTTGCAACACTGACAGTGTACTCTTTGTTTATCAAAAAGATCTTCTTCATATTTTCAACATCAGCTTTCAAAAAGCGAATTCTATCAACAGCTAAGATTTCATCTCCTGCATTAAGTTTAGCCTTATAAGCCGCACCATCAAGATGGACCTTGTCGATAAAAACACGATCACCAACAAAGCGAAAATCAACGTGCATCGTCGCGGCTTTAGTATCTTCCCACTCAAACTCCATGCCCATTAGTTTATAATATGATTCAAAATCAATGTCTTCAGTCGTTGAGATTCTTAGCTCAAATTGGTTTCGAATCTGCTTATTTCCAACCTGCTCTATCATTGAGAGTACCTCGTCGGTAGTAACACCAACAGCTGGGTTTTCTAGATAACGTGACCATAATAAACTGAGTAGATCATTGATATTTTTGCCTATTTTCAAAAGCTCAAAATGAAGCGTACTAAAAACCAGCCCGCCTTTAAGGTAATAGCTTATTGACGAATTATTGGAGTTTTCATCTGGTCGATACAATTTAACCCACGCATTGAATGAAGATTGCTCAAGTGAGTGAAATTTCTTACCCGCATTAGCGTAATAACGTTGTAAGTTTTTTGTTTGCATTTTTAAGTATTCTTCTAGGATACACAGTTTTGATCTAACAACAAATAACTCATCCATAAAGCTCGTTAACCCCTCAGTCAACCAATGCATAGAGGTATAGTTTTCATTGAGGTAATCAAATGGTCCTAATTCAATAGGCCGGATTCTTTTAACATTCCAAGTATGAAAATACTCATGAGCAACTAAAGCCAACCAATTGATATACATTTCTCGTTCATTAAAACGGCGA
>JABJPQ010000408.1 GCA_018663815.1 Halobacteriovoraceae bacterium
CTCAGCTTAAGAGCAATTGCCAGGTGTCTAGATGAAATGAAAGTTCCCACAAAGCAAAGAGGAAAGAAGTGGCATCCCGAGATGGTTAGAAGAATATTAGATTTAATTTAAGCCTTTGTGCGTTGAGTTGTTTGCTCCCATTTGAAATTCACCAAATTGATTGCAATTCATTTTGAATTTCAATGAAATATAATTTAGACTTTAGTAGAGGTGTTATGAAAAAATTAATTGTTCTTACAGGAAAATTTATCAAAGATATTAAAACTGCTAAACAGTTAGTTCAGAGAGAAGGATTTGAAGTTCAAGAATCACTCGATGATAACACTCAAGTTTTATTGGTTGGAGATGGTGAAAAGTCATATTGGGCCACCTCTGAAACAGGAAATCTAATTCATGAAGCAACTCGCTTTAATAACAAAGGCTCTGCGATAGAGATTATGTTCGAAATAGACTTTTTTAATGATTTATCCTCAAAAAACACCTCTATTCAAGCACAAATTTAATAGTATTAAATAATACTTAATCTTCTTAAATCTAACCTTCATTAATTTTTATTAATCTAATTTTATTGTTTATAAAACCGATAAGTCCTTACAATTAAAGAAATTTTAGATCTAGGACTTTTATATGAATATAGTATTGGGAATATTTGCCAGGATTAACGATGTTATCCATATTGATCAAAGTCCAATATTAATACCAATAATATTAATTCTATTTTCTGTCTCTATGTATTTGCTATGGACGGGAATGAGCAAAGTTAAAAAGCAAATACGAAAAATGCTGAAATCACTTAAAGCCTTTGAGACTGATGCAGCCATTGACCGTTCTGAGTTTGTAGCAATCAGTGACTTATTTTTAACAAATAATGTTCTAAAACATCAATGGAGAGAGTTTGAGGAATGTGTTGTAATTGATCGTTTAAGTGATGGAACAGAACAGTATCGAAACACAGTTGCAGCGAATGACTTTTTCAATTTTGAGGATGTTGTAAATACAGCAAATTCATGGACCTTTGATATTAAATTTAATTTCTTTAATGTCGTCCCAAACCTATTAACAGGGCTAGGTATTCTTGGAACATTCATAGGGATAATAAATGGGCTTCAGGCTGATCCAAATGTTGCCACAGCATCAGTTGGAGGTATTGATATAAATACTTTCATAGGTGGACTAAGAGGCTCATTTGGAACATCAATTTGTGGATTATTTCTTGCCACATTTTTTACTCTTGTAGAAAAACTAAAAATGGACAGGTGTGAACATATTGTAAATGAACTATCACAAGAGATAGATAGATTATTCAAGAGAAAAGTAGAACAAGAATATCTTTTGAATATTTCAAATGCCCTAGAAGAACAAAATTCTACCCTTAAGACACTTGCTGCTGAAATTGGAGGGGAAGTAATAAAGGGAATAACTGGGATGGGGATTGATACAGTTGATATTGGAGACAATGTTAAGGAAGGTATCAGTCAAGGCTTTACTCGATTAGGAGAAAACTTAGGTGAGATAAACGACTTACATAAAACATATCAAGATAGTGCAAAAATTATCATAGAAGAATCTAAGAATGTTGGGATTGCAGTAACATACCTTAACAAAGCAGTTCAGGGATACTCCGGTAATTTGAATGATACATCAGCAAAATTTGTATCTGCCAGTGAAAAGCTTGAAGCTCTAAATGTACAGCAAACGAAACAAATCGAGAGTTTTGGAAGTACAACTGAAAATATAATAAAAGCTGCGGAGTTGAGTAACGGAAGTATAGATAAACTTGTGAGTACGAAAGAAGAGTTTCAGACAGCTTTCTCAAAAACATCATCTGATTTAGAACAAATGGTTTCTTCATTTTCAACATTAGTTGATGAGTATAATTCAAAAACTCAAGGAGCATTAACCAATACATTCACCGCTATAGATACAGAAATGTCTAAGGCAGTGACAAGTTTAGGGAAAGGAATCGGTGAGATGTCTGAAGGAGTGGACAATATGGGACATTACCTGGGGCAATTAAAATCCTTTGTTGATAAGGCACTAGTTGAAATTGAAAACACAAAGAAATCGGAGAGTGGAGATGTACCCCCACCACTAACTAATAATGAGTAAGTATCAAAAGAAGAAACAAGAAAATTTTGTATGGTTATCATATGCAGATCTCTCAACAGGGTTAATGATTTCGTTTGTCTTGATTTTCTTAATGCTAGACAAAGAGAACAGTAGTTACAAAAGAGATGCTAAGAATTCATTTGATGGCTTCAAAAAGGTA
>JABJPQ010000245.1 GCA_018663815.1 Halobacteriovoraceae bacterium
AAGGATTTTTTAATTGTCTGTGTTGATGATGATAAGGATGTTCTTGATGTAACTGTCGCTATCCTTGAAGATTTAGGTTATCAAAGTGTTGCATTTTCTCTTGTGGAAGAAGCGGTCGAATATATTAGAGAAAACAGACAAAGTATTTCCATTATTTTATCTGATCTAAGAATGGATAATATTAATGGGTTTGAATTTAAAAAAATATTGCAAAGTTTTGCAAGTGAAATTCCTTTCGTTATAGTTACTGGTTATTGGACAAAAGAAATGTCTGCTGAGGCTATGGCCACTGGTGTTGATGCTTTTGTTGAAAAGCCCATTACGATTCCAAAACTAGAAGAACATATTGAAACATTTGCTGCTCAAAGAGTTGAGCTTTTAATCGAAGAGCGAGAAATGGTTGAAGGATTTTTGGAAGAAACTTCACCAATGCTTGATGAAATTGAAAGCCTTATTCTTGAACTGGAAGAAGGTCTTGATCCGGAACAAACTCTCTCTGTTTATTTTCGTTTGTTACATACAATAAAAGGGACAGCAAGTTGTGTCGGATTAACTATTCTTGGTAAGTACACTCATGAATATGAGGATTTTATTGGAGAGTTAAGAAATAAAAAATTCCCAGTCAATACACAGACGACAAATATTCTTTTACAAGGACTAGATGATCTTCGAGTTTATTTTACTCATGTGGAGAAAAAAGGTTCGGATTTAAGTTTGGTTATTGAGGATAAACTTAAGGTTTTTTCTTCCTACAATCCAGCGATTGATTCGACAAGTACTACTAAAGAAGAAACTGGTATTGAGAAAAAAGAGATAAAAGATGTTAAAGAAGTTAAAAAAGAAGATAAGATGTCGATCTCTATGGGGGTACTTGATGCCTTTATGGAAGAGTCGGGAGAACTAACAGTTATTAGAAATACGATTTCCAAAACAGTTAAACAGATTGAAACTCGTTATCGCGGTGATGCTGAGATTGAGTTACTTAATGAGCTATTAGATGGTATGTATAGTGTTACCTCAAATATTCAAGGTAAAATTACCGAAATGAGAAAGGTTCCTCTTCAAACGACTTTTAGACCGTTTAAACGATTAATTAGGGATACTTCAAAAAAACTAGGCAAAGAAGTTAACTTTGAAATAGAAGGTGAGGAGTTAGCTGTAGATAATATCATTGCTAAGCTTTATAATAACACTCTTATTCATCTACTGCGAAATAGCTTAGATCATGGCCTGGAAACTCCTGAAGTTCGTGAGAGTGTAGGTAAAGATCCTGTTGGACAATTAAAAATTAAAATATTTGAAGAAGCGGACTTTATTACGCTGGAAATACATGATGACGGAAAAGGTGTTGATCCTGAAATCATTCGTAAAATAGCTTTAAGTAAAGGTCTCTATACAGAGAAAGAATTAGCGGAGAAATCTGAACTTGAAACAATAAATATATTATTTGATTCTGGTTTTAGTACTGCTGAACAAGTTTCTGATTTATCTGGGCGTGGTGTTGGCATGGATATGGTGCGATCGTCTTTTGAAGATATGGGAGGAAATATTATTGTTAAAAGTGAAGTTGGAGTAGGTTCAACTTTTATTTTAACTGTTCCTGTGCCAAAATCTGTTTTAATCGTAAATACATTATCTACTGTCGCCTCAAATGAGAACTTCATCTTTTATATGGATGATGTTTCAGAAGTTATTTACTATCAAAAAGAAACTGAAAATTCTAAGAAATTTACTATTGATGGCAAATCAATATTAAGCCATAACGGCGAGATGATTGAGTTAATTCCGCTTTGTGAAGTCCTCGGCTTAGATGAGCCCAGTGAGCTTGGCGATGCTTTAAGTATTGTTGTCTTAAGGGTGGGAACAAATAGATTTGGCATTATTGTTGATGAAATCCATGAATTTGAAGAAGTTGTTTCTCGCAGTATTTGTAAACAAATTCAGTCCTCAAAACTATTTCATGGAGCATCCTTACTTGGATCAAGTGAAGTTGCCATGATTTTATCGGCCGAAGGAATTGCTAATCACCTTCATTTAACTCTTGAAAACAATGTCTTGGAAGAGCTAGCGATTGTCGAGGATGAGAAGCCAATTGATGAATTTATGTTATTTACATATGCACCAGAGGAATTTCTCTGTGTTCACTTAGAAGATGTTGAACGTCTTGAAAAAATTGAATCTAGTCGAGTTGAGCAAATAGGGG
>JABJPQ010000421.1 GCA_018663815.1 Halobacteriovoraceae bacterium
CTCCTAACAATCAAATAAAAGCATTATTAAACCTCATTGAAGACCCTGATGAAGACATTTTCATACAAGTAAAAAATGAGCTTCTGTTCTTGGGTATTGATGTTATTCCAAATATTGAACAAGCCTGGGAGAAAAATCCATTCGGAAAAAACTATTTGATTAAGCTTGAAAACATTATCCATGAAATACAATTTAAGGACATCTATAATAGCTTAATTAACTGGAAAGAGGCTGGAGCTGAAAACCTCATAGACGGAGTAATATTGGTAAATAAGTTTCAATACCCAGAACTAAACCGAAAAAAGATTGAAAAGCAACTAAAGACTATTGTTCAAGATGCGCAAATTGAACTAACTGCTCACATGACAGGACTAGAAAAAATCACTGTTCTTAACGATATAATTTATAAAGTTCATGGTTTTTCCGGAAACAAAGACGACTATTACTCACCTTCTAACTCATTTTTAAACAGCGTATTAGACCGAAAAAAAGGCAACGCACTTATTTTAGCAATTATATACCTTGAAATAGCAAACAGGCTGGATATTCCTTTAAAAGGGATTAACCTTCCTAACCACTTTATCTTAGGCTATCCGGATGGAGTAAAATTTGCAAAAAATAACGAAAAGATGTATTCTATGTTATTCTATATTAACGCTTTTAGTTCTGGACATATCTTGAGCAAAATGGATATAACTGAATTTCTAGATAAAATTAATGCAGATCACAAACCGGAATACTACAATCCATGCAGCAATCAAGATATTGTTAAACGCCTAATCACAAACTTGAAGTACAGCTATAAAAAAAAAGGTACACCAGAAAAAATAAAAGAGCTTGAATTATTATTATCCATATTTAAATAAAACAATTGGGTTGTTTAAACGTTTTTTAGCATTCATAAATTTAATCCCCCGCAAATTCTTTTTATCGAAAAAAATAGTATATTCGTCACGTATTTTAGTCATTTAAGACACAAGCTACAAGCTCAAATTTTGATATGTTAGTTACTACTGTGTATATGAAATTAATATGAAAGCATCAACAAATACGATTATTGAGGTCTGTAGCTCTAGATATCAAAAGATATGTGATGAGTATAATAAATCGAATACTGATAAAATTATCAATAGCCATTTTGGGGAGTTTAGTCAGGATTTAGTTAATACTACTTCAAATGACATTGAAATGTTCATGCTTGATTCCGGTGATAAAAAAGGAACAGTAAAAAGAATGTTCAGCATTTTAGTTGAAGGCCTTCAAAACATAAGACTTCATGGCGAAAAGGGAAAAGATGGACATCAGACTTCTTTTTATGCTATTGACCAAAGCAATGACACGTACAAAATTGCACTAGGCAACCTTATCTATAGCAAGCACAATAAAAATATTGAGACGCGCATCACGGAGGTTAATAAAATGACCCGCGAAGAAGTTAAAGTTCTGTACATGGAAGTACTTACAAATGGTATTATTTCTAATAAAGGTGGAGCTGGCTTGGGTTTCATAACCATGGCCATGAAATCAAGTAATAATTTAGATTACTACTTTGACGAAATAAATGATGAATTATCTTGTTTTACTCTTATCATCACATTAGATAGGAAGAAAAAAGTTTAATTAATGAACCTTTTAATCGAACAGAAAAAAAACACTCCTAAGGTATCTGGAGACAGCACTAATAGTATTCTAGTGATTGAGGGAAGTTCCTTCCCTGAAAATGTTCGAAAATTCTACGACCCAGTAAATGACTGGCTTGATTCAATTGTAAAAAAAACATCTACTTTGAATATTGATTGTAAGTTCTATTACATGGCATCTTCTTCTGTAATAGCTATACTTAAAACATTACAATATGCTGAGAGATTGTACGGAAATTCTAACGTCTCGATAAAATGGAGGTATGAGGAAGATGATGATGATATTCGTAAAATAGGTGAAGATTTTTCCCATTTATTAGGTATCGAATTCGAATTTATTGAAGAACCTGAAGAAGGTTAAAAAAATACTGATTC
This sequence comes from Halobacteriovoraceae bacterium, assembly GCA_018663815.1. Taxonomy (GTDB): domain Bacteria; phylum Bdellovibrionota; class Bacteriovoracia; order Bacteriovoracales; family Bacteriovoracaceae. The sequence goes on from JABJPQ010000421.1 coordinate 2,016, forward strand.
ATTCAGAATAACATCTTTTGAGCTTATAGTATATTGAGTGAAGAAAACTTGTTTTAAACATAGAGGAAAGAAAAAATCTAATAGAGTACCTAAATAAATCATAGCAACAAAAAAACCTATACCAAATTAATGATATAGGTTTGTATTTTGATATCTAACCACCAATTACTTAAGCTTGAGCAGCAGCTTCAGCTTTAATCAAGTTTAGTGCTGAACCGTATTTATACCATTCAATTTGACCAGCATTATATGTATGATTACATAGCACATTATCTTTAGATCCATCAGCATGAACAATCTCTAATGTTAATTGCTTTCCTGGTGCAAATTGATTCAAATCAGTGAAGTTAAATGTATCGTCTTCCTTAATCAAATCATAATCACTTTCAGTATTAAAGGTCAACCCTAACATCCCTTGCTTCTTTAGGTTTGTTTCGTGTATTCTAGCAAAAGATTTTACAATCACCGCGTAAACGCCTAAATGACGTGGCTCCATTGCAGCATGTTCTCTAGAAGAACCTTCTCCATAATTATGATCTCCAACAACTATACTTGGTACTCCACTAGCTTTATAAGCTCTTGCTGTAGAGGGAACTGCCCCTTTATCTCCAGTCAATTGGTTA
>JABJPQ010000599.1 GCA_018663815.1 Halobacteriovoraceae bacterium
AAACTGGAGTTTGATGAGAAGCTTTATATCGACATTAAAGAAAAGGCAGTTGCCGGTTTTTGAATCCATAAAATTTCTAGCAGACCCATATCAAAAAGCCCCCATATATTCGATACTTGGGCCCCCCACCTGAATAGTTACGCAAAAAGAAAAGTCATAAAAAGTGTAAAAAGAAGTGTAACAAAAGAAAATAATTGTTGATGACGAGGCGCTCCGGGTGAAAACTAGGAAGTGCCTCGTTGTTGCGGCCATGCCAACTTTAATGTGCTAGATAAAGGAAAGCAAATGCATATAAAGGATCAAAATGGCAGTTATATTAGCAATCTTTGGAATCATTCATTTTATCATATTTCTCGGGGGAATTTTTCTATTCTACCTTATCTATAAAAAAGAAAATTATTATAAAAAAGATATTTACACATATATTGTATGTACTTTAATTCTTAGCCTTGTGGGATTTTTTGTAGGAAATCATTTGGCGATGTTTACAGGGGATGGGGGGGTGATGAAGTCGGTTGGTTATACTGCAATTCCAATTACCCAGATTAGCTTTGCTCTTTTAGCATATGCATCCATTCAGTATATTAATTATAACGAGAAATATCAGGTAAGAATGGGACCGTATATTTTGGCTGCAATGACGAGTGCGCCTCTTTCGTTGCTGCTCGCAGCGAGTATTTCACAAAGCTATTGGCAGCTATTAGGTAAAAGTATTTATGGATGAAATTAAAGTATTAGAAAGACAAATTATAAAACATAAAAATTTATACTATCAAGGAAAGCCTGAAATTTCAGATTTCGAGTATGATGGGCTAGAGGAAAAATTAAAAAAAATTGATCCAGGAAATTCATTGCTTTTAATTGTTGGCTCAAGCATATTTAAAGATGAAAAAATTGAGCATACTCATAAAATGTTATCCCTGAATAAAACTTATAAAATCGATGACCTTATAAAATGGCAAGATAACAGAGTGCTTCTAAGTACATTTAAAATTGATGGTTCAAGTTGTTCTATTGTCTATAAAAACGGAAAACTTGTTATGGCTAAAACACGTGGCGATGGACGTTACGGTGAAAATATAACCAAAAAAATTCTTTTTTTACTCCATATCCCTAGAGAAATAACAATCAAAGAAACAGTCGAGGTTAGGGGAGAGGTTTATTGTACGGAAGAAAATCTTGTTCGCCTGTCAAGTGTGATGGAGGAGTTAGGTCTAGAAAAACCAACATCACAGCGTAATATCGTTGCAGGACTTCTTGGTCGAAAAGAAAATATTGAGCTTTGTGAATATCTTAACTTTCAAGCCTTTGAGCTTATTTCAGAACAAGAAGTATTAAAGACAGAGGAAGAGAAGTTTCATTTTTTGCAAAAATTAGGCTTTGAGACGCCTGATTTTTACTTAAATAATAATGAAAAAGATATTGGTCTAAGGCTTGGTGAAGCCCGTGAGTTTATGTCGCAAGGAAACTATTTAATTGATGGACTCGTATTTAGTTATAACGATTTAAGTTTACATAATGCCCTTGGTGAAACAGCACATCACCCTCGCTATAAAATGGCCTTTAAGTTTCAAGGAGAAACAAAACAGACCGATATTGAAAGTATTTCGTGGCAAGTTTCTCGAAATGGTATTCTAACTCCTGTTGCGAACGTGACACCCGTTGAAATTAGTGGCGCAGTTATTTCAAGAGTAACTTTGCATAACTTTGGAATGGTTAAACAGTTTGATCTCAAAGTCGGGGATAAGATTGAAATCGTAAGATCGGGAGAGGTCATTCCTAAATTTTTAGCTGTTTTACAAAGTAGTGAGAATGATTTTTATTACCCTAAAGAGTGCCCAGGTTGTGGTGAAGAAGTAAGGGTTATGAATATCAGGCTTATTTGTGAAAATAACTTATGTCCTGACAAGCTAAAAGATGAAATTTTAAACTTTATTCAAAAGATAGGAATTGATGATCTAAGTAGTAAGCGATTAGAAGAAATGATTCGCCTGAAGCTGATAACAGATATTCCTTCACTTTATGAGCTAAAGGAAGAAGATCTATTAACAGTTGAAAAAGTAAAAGAAAAGCTCTCTCAAAAAATACTTAAAAGCATAATGAAATCAAAAGAAGTGGACTTAATAACGTTTTTGTCTGCACTGGGGATTTCGGGAGGTGCATATAATAAGTGTGAGAAGATCGTCCTGGCAGGTTTTAATTCGATTGAGAAAATCATGAAAATGGAACAGGCTGACTTGGAGCAAGTTGAGTCTTTTGCGGAAAAATCAGCAACAGATTTTATCCAATCACTTCAGTCAAAAAAAGAAAACATTGAGAAATTAATTAGTTATGGTTTTGTACTTAAGGCCGATATTGCATCTTTTGTTCAAAGTGAAATCACAGGGCAGAAGTTTTGTATAACGGGGACATTAAGTATGAAAAGAAATGAATTGCAAAAAATTGTTAAAAAAAATGGCGGAATTGTTCAAAGCGGAGTTAGTAAGGAAACAAATTATTTACTTACTAATGATGTAGAAAGCGGCTCGTCGAAGTTTAAAAAAGCTAAAGAGCTAAATATTTCGATTATTAATGAGGAAGCATTTTTCACATTAGTAGGCGAAAAATGGCAAAGCTAAAATCGAAGTTTACTTGCCTTAAATGTAACTTTACGACAGTAAAGTGGCTTGGAAGGTGCCCTGATTGTGAGGAGTGGAATACGTTTGAAGAAGAGATTGTTCAGGCAGAAACTCAGCAACGATCGGTTGCGGCTAAAAGAGCACAAGGAAGTAAAAATTCCGCTAAAAAAATTTCAGACATTAATTTAATTACCTATGAGAAGTTTAAAACAGGGCTTGAGGAGTTTGACCGTGTGTTGGGAAGTGGTATTACTAAAGGGTCACTTACATTAATTGGGGGCGAACCAGGAATTGGAAAATCGACGCTTTTGATGGAGGTCTGTAAGCAACTTTCCCAAGGGTATAATGAACTAAAAATACTTTATGTTTCGGGAGAAGAATCAAATAGTCAGATTGCTCAAAGAAGTAAGCGCTTAGGTATAAATGATGGAAATTTTTATATTTTAAATGAAAGTTGCTGGCAAGATATTCTAGAACAAATAAAAAAATTAAAGCCTGCATTTTTAGTTATAGACTCTATTCAAACGACAGTGTCATCGGAGATACAATCTATTGCTGGCTCTGTGTCTCAAGTTAGGGAAGTAACATATGAGTTAATGAATTACGCTAAAGCAAATGATTTAACTTGTTTTGTCGTTGGGCATGTTACGAAAGATGGAAATATTGCGGGACCAAAAGTTTTAGAGCACATGGTTGATACCGTTATATACTTTGAAGGAGATCAGTTTGGTCAATATCGGATGCTTAGAGTTATTAAGAATCGATTTGGTAGTTCCAATGAGGTTGGTATCTTTGAAATGCTTGAAAAAGGACTTGTTGAGGTTAAAAACCCTTCGCAGTATTTTTTAGAAAGCTCCCTTAAAGAAGCCTATGGTAGGTCACTAACTTGTATTGTTGAAGGAACGAGACCTCTTTTTGTAGAGATTCAAGCGCTTGTTGTGGAAAATAAATTTGGAAATGGCCGTAGAACAACTCAAGGGTTGGACTCTAATAGGGTTGCTTTATTAATCGCAGTGATTGATAAATATTTTGAAATTCCACTCTCATTTAATGATATTTATGTAAATATTGTTGGAGGTGTGAAACTAAATAATAGGGAAAGTGATCTGGCGATTATTGCTTCCTTGTTAAGCTCTTATAAGGGAAAAAAAATTAATGAAGGAATTGTTTTTATTGGAGAAGTGGGATTAACGGGTGAAGTGAGATCTGTTCCAATGATTGAAACAAGACTTAAAGAGTTAGAACAATTGAATTATACTAAAGTTGTTTTAAGTAGTAAGTTAGCAAAAGAGCAGGGAAATAAATTTGACTTAGAAATAATGGGTATTACGAGAGCACAAGAAATAGAGCAGATTTTATATTAAGGGGAAATATAATGAAAACAAAAATAATAATTATGAGTTTATTTGTACTTTTGTCGACGAGCGGTCATGGGAGCGAGGTAAAGGCCATAAAGACAATTAAAAAATTGGGAATGAGTTTAAAAACAGAGCTTAAGAACGCGATGAAAATTTCATCTCAAGAAGCGATGAAAGTTTGTAATACCCAAGCTGATAAAATAACAATAGCCAGTAATACAGACCTAATAAAAGTTGGACGTGTAAGTGAAAAAAATAGAAATCCTCAAAGTTTTCCAAAGAAATGGATGGTAGATGGCATTAAAAAGCTTAAAGCCGGAAAAGTTAAAAAACCATATATCGTTGTTAAGGTTAGCAGTAATAAGATGGGACTGCTAAAGTCAATAAGCACACAACCAGTGTGCTTAAAGTGTCATGGATCAAATATTAATCCGCAAGTTCTTAAACAAATCACCTCGCTTTACCCTGAGGATAAAGCTGTTGGTTATAAACTTGGAGATATAAGAGGGTATTTTTGGGCCGAGTGGGAATTAAAATAATTTTTTAATATATTGGTTCCATTGAGCGAGTTTATTATCAAAATAGGAATGCTTAATCGGAAGAAAATTTTTGTCTTCTTGCCATAAGTTATCTAGATCAGAAAAGTTTATCTCACCAAGTCCGATCATTGAGCCTAGTGCAACTCCGTAAGCAGTTGTTTCAATGACTTTAGGACGGATGATTTTTTTATTGGAAAAACTCGCCTGTATTTGCATTAGTAAATTATTCTGGCAAGCACCTCCATCTACTTTAATACTGTCAACCTGAGATGGAGCATCTGCAATAAGTGCTTGAATAGAGTCATTGATAGAAAGGGCCATTCCATCGAGACAAGCGCGGGCAATATGCTGTTTATTTGTATCTCTTGTAATACCTATAAGAGCTCCTTTGGCATCTGCTTTCCAGTGTGGTGAACCTATTCCAGTAAAAAATGGCATAAAAAGGAGATGTTCCATCTCGGTAAGGTCATTGACTTTATTTGCGAGGACTTCCACTTCTGGTCCAGACTCGATAATATTGAGGTTGTCCCTTAACCATTGAACGGCTGCTCCGGCAATATAACATGAGCCCTCAAGGGCGTAGCAAGCTTGTCCGTCTTTTTTGTATGCTACGGTTGTTAATAATCCGTTAGAGCTATAAATTTTTTCAGCTCCTGTGTTTAGTAAAATAAATGCACCTGTACCATATGTGCATTTAAGATCACCATTTTTATAGCCAGCCTGTCCAAATAAAGCGGCCTGTTGATCACCTAAAATACAAGTGATAGGTATATTATCATTTAAAAAACTAAGACCTTGAGTCTGTCCAAAGTTATCGAAAGATTCTATAATTTTAGGTAGAAATTTACTGCCAATTTCAAAAAAATTAAGAAGATCATCACTCCACTGACAAGTGTCTAAGTCCATTAGCAGCGTTCGAGAAGCATTTGATGGTTCAGTAAAAAAAGAATTTCCAC
>JABJPQ010000322.1 GCA_018663815.1 Halobacteriovoraceae bacterium
ATAGATACACCACTTATCTCCTGTGCGATGATGATGAGCTCGTTTTATACGATACATAATTGGATCTCTTAAACACATAAAACTTGAGGCCATATCAATTTTAGCCCGCAATACTTTTTCACCATCTTTAAAAGCGCCTGCTTTCATTTGTTCAAATAATTCTACATTTTCCGTGATCGATCTATTTCTATTTGGTGAATCAACACCAGGTTTTTCAAAATTGCCTCTATTCGTGGCAATATCATCTGCACTTTGATCATCAACATACGCCAAACCTTTATTGATAAGCTCTACTGCAAAATCATAAAGCTGGTCAAAGTAATCAGAAGAGAAATGAAGATTGTCTTTCCAATCAGCTCCAAGCCAAGCAATATCTTCTTCGATGGCCAATACATATTCATCTTTTTCTTTTTCCGGATTGGTATCGTCAAAACGTAAATTAAATTTTGATTTAGGTTCGTTATTCCAAGCTAAACCATGGTTAAGGCAAATGGCCTTAGCGTGCCCTATATGTAAATGCCCATTAGGCTCAGGAGGAAAACGAGTAATCACCCAACCATCATGAGTGCCAGCATCTAAATCCGCAGCAATGATGTTTTCAATAAAGTTTCGATGTTCTTTTTTGTTTGTTGCAATTTTTTCAGTCATAACGATCTCTTATAGTTTAGCTATTCTTGTTTTTAAAACACTTACAGGAGTTAAGGGAATAAGGACTTTTAAGTCAGCGCCATGATTTTGTCCCGTAAGCACTCCTCTAAACCCCATAAAAAGTGGTTTACCTTTTATTTTCAATTCTTTTTTACAATGATTCATCCACTGGGAAAAAGTATCTGCATCAACAAATTCAGTCGTAACACTTTCAAGTTGGCCCTGAATATAATCTTTGATCTGAGGAGTTGTATCCCAGGCTAAAATTTCTTTAAGTTCATCAGTTAAATTAAAACTCTCACCTTGTAGCTCTCCCAGCATATCATTAAACTCAGTTAGTAGATGAACCTTTTCTTGAAAAAGACTAATGAAATTTTGTTGCCAAGAAGTATCTTGTTTAAAGTACCAACTCTCTTTGGGCATAAAAGGTTCGACTCTTTTTTGTAAATCTTCCAAACTCATCTTTTTAATATGTTGTCCGTTAATATATTTTAGTTTTTCAATATCATAAACAGCATGAGATTTTGAAAAGCGAGTTAAGGTAAAAATATCTTTATGGGATAATTCTTCAATCGTAAAAACATCTTTTTCTTCAGGGTGTGACCAACCAAGTAGACAAAGATAATTAGCTAAGGCTTCAGGCAGGTAACCATCTTCACGGTATTGTTTGACTGAAGTGGCCCCATGTCGCTTAGAAAGCTTTTGTCGATCTTCTCCAATTAAAAGTGAAACATGAGCAAATTCAGGTAAAGGAAAATCAAATGCCTGATATACCATCACTTGCCTTAAAGTATTATTCACATGATCTTCACCGCGAATAACATGTGAAATTTTAAATAAATGATCATCAATAACATTGCAAAAATTAAATGTTGGCAGCCCATTACTTCGCATAATAACAAAGTCCCCTACCATTCCCTTAGGAAAAGTAACATCACCTCGCACATAATCTTTATAACTAATATCAATATCAGGAACTAAAAATCGTAACGGGGCTTTTTCTCCAGCAGCAACTCTACTTTTAGCTTCTGGCCAATTTTCTTTTTCTTTCCATTTACCAGTGTAAGGAGGTGTACCTTCTTCTTTATTTTTGATGGCCATTTTTTCAAGTTCATCATCTGAGCAAAAATCATAAAATACCTTACCTTCACTTAGAAGTTGATCTGCATATTTATGATAAATTTCTACTCGTTGTGCTTGATGATAAGGAGCATACTCTCCACCAATCCCAGGTCCTTCATCGTGCACAAGACCTAACCACTGCATATCATCTAGTTGCGAAGCTTCAAATTCTTTTGTGCTTCTTTCTTGGTCAGTATCTTCAATTCGTAGAATATACTTCCCGCCATTAGCACGAGCAAAAATATAATTATATAAAGCAGTTCTGGCCCCACCGATATGTAAATTTCCAGTTGGTGATGGTGCGAATCTAACACGGACAGTCATTAGGTCTCCTAAGTCTTAATTAAAAGAAAAATATAGCGTTCTTAGTGGAAAATGTCATGATTTTGTTATGGAAGATATCTAAAGCTAATTTTAAACAAAATGAGAGCTAGCAAGAGTATTCCTTCGATTGTTTTATGCCTAATATTAAAGAATTCTTCAAGTACCTCACGTACGACAAAGTAAAAAGTTGCGATAAATACCCAAATATAATTTGTAGCACCTGATAAAAAGGCGACCATATACACAAACAATGGATACTTCATCAGCGAGATGAGTCCAATCAGTTTATTTTTTCTGAAAACTAAATAGAGAATATTACTAAAAATTAAAACAATA
>JABJPQ010000271.1 GCA_018663815.1 Halobacteriovoraceae bacterium
AAAAGTAAATCTTTTGTGTTGGCCCTAATCCATTTTCTTTGAAAGGTATAACCGAGGGTGAATTTACCATTTTTAGATGTATTTTCTTTTTCAAGCCCGACTAAAAGGGATGTTTCAGATAAGTTAACTTTATAGGATTCATCATTTTTGGTATATGCAGCAGTGGAGCTTATAGAAAATCGTGGCTGAATAATGAGACCGTATTTATCGTAGAAGGAGTAGTATTTGAAACTGGGTCCAAGAGAAAAGGAGCTTATATTATAGGAGCCATTTGATATGAATTTACCTGAGATAGACTCATACATGAAGGTGAGTCCAGAATTGAACAGAAAATTCTTATTGGATAGAACAGTTGACTCAAGTCTAAACAGGGGAGCGAACTGACTTGGGTTACCAAGCAGACTTTTTGTATACTCGGGAGAACTAAGCCCTGTATGCAGATTTAGCTTTAAGGAGTAGCCAAAGTTTTTATCATGGACAATAATTTTTTCTTTTTTAGCGAGTCTGATAAATTGATAGGGCGGACGGTGCAAATTTGTGATTGCTTTAATATCAGTTGTATCGTGGTAGTAGACTTTGTAACTGAGTTGACCTTTTTTATCTACCAGGTAGCGATATTTATAAAAATCAAGCAAAGCGTGTCCATGAACCTTAATTGTTTTTGGAGTGTAAACAAGCTTATTGTCTGATACTCGAATGAGGTGAGTTCCTCGGGCTATATTAAAAGTTCTGATTGGGCTTTGTGCAATATCTTTAAGCTGAATTTTAAGAGCTTCAAGTTCAAAGAATTTATACTTTTTCTTGGCAAGCTTTTGTTTTTTTTTGATGAGGTCACTTAAGTTTGTTTGTCTGTATTTTGAAAATTCTTTTATCAATTGGTGATTAATTTTTTTAGCGGCCTTAGGCTTAGGTTTATCCTCCGAGGATGAGTCGAGCAAAATATCATCTTCAGAAGGAATAATATTTTCCAATTGTTCCTCGGTTATCTCAACGGGCTTAATTTCTTCTTGTTTAGAATCGGGCTCAGCTTCAAAATTACTTTCTAATTCCTCTTGGATCTGCTCCTCTTCAGTAGCAAGCTTTGATATATCCACATCATCTTCAAGTAATTCATCAATAATAGTGAGATCAAGCTCAGAATCAATGGCCATGTCTTCAACCTGTGAAAGAGCCGCAAAACTAAGAGTAAATATCCAGCTAATAAATAAGACCTTATTCATTTTGGACCATTGCTTTTTGTAATGCCTCAAAATTGGAAGCATAGTGAACACTTTTGGGGGATATATTTTTTTCATTCACCCAGCTAAACTCACAATGCTCACTTGGATCAAGCATGACATCCCATTTGTTTTTAACTTGGATAAAAAAAACTTTTTCGGTAACGTTATTTTCCCATTGATCGCAAAAGTGAAATTCAATATCAGTTTTAATGAGTTGTTGAATATTTTCAGTGGATAAACCTGTTTCCTCAGCGGCTTCTCTAACTGCCGCATCTTGAAAGTTTTCATTTTTATCGACACCGCCAGTAACATTTTGCCAGAGATAGCCTCTTTTCTTATTCATCTTTAACAATAAAAAATGTTTTCCCTGGCCTTGCGCGCAATAAAAAATTACTGATTGAACTTTTCTTTTATCCATACGTTATAAGTGTATTGCGGCGAATGAGTTAAGGAAAGTTTTAAATTTATTGCGTCATTTTGAGCGATTTGGTAAGACATACCTTTAAATGTAACTACTGGGACTAAATGGATTTTCAAAACATAATCTTTACAATCGCAAAGAGCTTCCCCGGATTTTTATTAGCCATTATTATTCATGAGTATTCTCATGGGTATGTTGCTAAAATGTTTGGAGACGATACTGCTGAAAGAGAAGGAAGGTTAACTTTTAACCCTGCAGCACATATTGATCCAATGGGAACAATATTTTTTCCCCTATTAGGAATAATAATGGGATGGGCGGCCATTGGGTGGGCAAAACCAGTACCAGTTGAAACACGAAATTTTAAGGACATGCGGCGAGCAATTTTTTGGGTTAGCTTTGCAGGTCCATTATCAAATTTTATTGTAGGGGTTTTATCAGCCTTTCTTTTTGCCGTATGGGCCGTTTTTGTTCCTCAAGATTTTTCGTTTTATACAATTTTCCTGCAAATGCTGCAATATTCTATTTTTATCAATTTTTTACTAGGTATGTTTAATCTTATTCCATTTCCCCCATTAGACGGCTCTAGAATGCTTGCTTCTTACCTAAAGGGTGACGCTTTAAGAAAATATGAATCTCTTTCGCAGTACACATCATGGGTTTTTATTGGGATATTTGGGCTAAGTATGATGGGAGTACCAACTATACATTATGTTTTAACACCAGTGATAAGCTTTGGACAAATGCTGCCACACTTCTTTTTGGGTATTATGCAATGATTTGCCCTATACATTTTGAAATGACTGCGGTGAAATAGATTAGAGATTGAGAGACACAGATAATGATTGAGACAAATATACAAGTAAAGCTAGACCACTTTGATGGACCTTTAGGTTTATTGCTTCACCTTATTCAGCGTGAAGAGCTCAATATTCGAGAGCTGGAGATTAACCAAATCACTCATCAGTACCTTGATTATTTAAAAAAATTACAAGATGTTAATTTTGATGTGGCCGGAGAGTATCTCTATTTAGCCGCTTCATTATTATATATAAAATCAAAGTCAGTGACTGAGGATGAAGAAGAAAAAATTAGGATAGCTAATCCTGATGATCTAGAGATAACCACTAAAACTCAACTGATATTAAAACTTGAAGAGCTCGCTCGGTTTCAAAAAATGGGTGAAAAACTTATGAGTCTTCCTCGCCGTGATGAAGATATTTTTGTTAAACCTAGGGTTGATCGTAAAGCGCTTCAAAATAGTATTTTATTGCCGATGGACCTTGAGGCATTAACTGGTGTTATGGTTGATCTCCTACGACGCGAACAAAGAAAATACACCGTTGTAAAAAGAGATCGTTTATCGATTAAAGAAAAACTAATTCAGCTGAAAACAAATTTACAGATTGGTAGTAAGACAACCTTAGATAAACTAATTGACTGGGAAAAGGGAACAGAAGAAATTGTTATTACTTTTATTTCTCTTTTAGAGCTAGCTCGATTAAAAAAATTAGAAATTTATCAAAATGAACAAAACAGTGAAGTCTATATTGATGTCATAGATAATTTGGATAGTTTCGATGTTGAAACAGCCGATGGATTTGAGCCTGAAGATGAAGGTGAAAAAGTTGATGTTGCTCAATTAGCAAACGAACAAATGCAAAAGCCAGAATCAGCATTGATTCATTAGTAGAGGATGATTATGAGTGTGATTGATTATAGTTGGGATTTTTCAAAAGAAGAGTTTAATCTTGATCTAGATTTTTTCAATGAAAAAGAACAAGAAGATAAAATGTGGCAAGCGCGAACAGGTCTTGATCATGTAACGTTATGTGCCGCAATTGAGACGATTATTTTTATGAGTGATCGACCAGTAAATTTACAAAAAATAAAAAACCAAATTGATACAGACCTTCCTTTACGAGTTGTCCATGAGTCGATTGCGAAACTTCAAAGCGAGTATGAATTAAAACATCATGGTATTCGTTTAATGGAAGTGGCTCAAGGGTATCAGTTTAGAACTAAGGCAACATATGCCAAAATTGTTCAAAATATGTTTAAGGTTCAATCTCTTCAACTAAGTCCCACTGCAATTGAGGTTCTAGCGATAATTGCTTATAAACAACCGATATCGAAAACAGCAGTAGAAAGCATTAGAGGGGTGGATAGTTCTCATATTGTTCGAGCGCTTATGGATAGAAGATTAGTTAAAATGTCAGGAAGATCAGATGAGGTCGGAAGACCATCATTGTACTCTACAACAACTGAGTTTTTAGAAGTTTTTAATGTGAATTCAGTGGATGATCTACCTTCGATGATTGAGCTAGATGAGCTTGCACGTGTAAACGAAGTTGGTGAGATTTCTGATATTAAAAATATTATTCAAAAAAGTAGTGGAAAGAAATTTGATGCTGATGAGCTAATTGAGTTGGATAACTTAAGCTCTAGTATCAAAGACATAACCTCTGAAACATCTTTTACGAAATCACTAAAAGATATGGATAAAGTTCGTAAGACTGATGATGGAGTAGAGAAAAAATCTGCTTTTGATATTTTAGAAGAGTATGTTAATAAAGCGCAAATTATTGAACAAAATAAATCATCACTAGCTTCAGAAACTTTAACATCCGTTATGGAGCCAAAGTCAGTGGCGCTAAATATGTTAAATGAAGTGATTTTTAATGCACCAGAAATACTAGCTGATGAAGATGAGAAATTATCTCTTAATATTGAAAATGTTGAGCCAGATTTTACAGAGCTTGATAGTTCTACTGTAAGAGAGATTGAAGCTCAGGCAGACAAAGTTTTGGAGAAATCAGAAGAGTTAATTGACTCGATTATTAATCCTGCAGTCGAGACACAAGAGGTTCATCTTGAAGTACCTAGCTTGGAAGATGAAATTGATACGGCTTTTGATTTACTACTGGATGAATCTACTCCTGAAGTAGAACAGAGTAGCGCTGAAGTGGAAGAATCTTTTGGAGAGCTTGATATTTCAAGTTTTATTTCAGCTAAAATTGCTCAGGCAGAAGTTGAAAATATTGAAGAAGCTCAAGATATTTTGGATGAAGCTAACGATAAGGTTTTCTCAGAAATTTCTGAAGAAGAAGCTTTGGAGCAAGAACTTGATGATGCTTTTGCTAATCTAACTGGGGAAAGTGCAGTAGAACCCCATATCCTTTCTAAAAAGAGCATTGAGGATATTTCTCTTGATCTCGAATAAAATTCTAGGGATCTAACGGGTTATCTAAATCCATATATTTAGCTTCGCTGGCTTACAGGATTATTTTCTTATAGCGGCTAATACTATTTAAATAAATTGAATAGAGCAGGTAATCGTTACAGCGATGATTGCAAAAACTTAAAAGTTAGTTATATATTGCTAATAATTTTAGCAAGTTTTCAATAGAATATTATTAATTGGAGAAGTTATGAAAAAAATATTATTTGCAGTAACTATCATTATGCTTAGTTCAGCCTCTTTTGGAAAAGATTGTATGGAAGATGTTAAGTCATATGCTAAAACGGCGGTAAAAGTTGGTTTCTTTGCAGGAAAGATTAAACAAGTTGATTCATATGGGCTGGATAGAAACTCTAACTTAACCTATGGTGTTACAACGTCGAAAGATATTTACTTTGTGCAAGTTTATGATGATTGCAGTTTTCTTAGCATTTCAGTGGAGGCTCCACCGCAATAAACTTATAAAAATCTGAATATATTACAGATAAGAATAACTCTAACTACTTGTTTTTTTAAGACAGAATAAGCTGTAAACTCTTTTTTGTCACTAAACTTGCCAAAATATATAGAACAACATAAAAGTTATCATCATTTATTTACGGCCGTGAGGTCGAAAGGAAAGTCAAATGTCTAAGAATCATTCTAAAGAAACTCAATTAATTCGTTTACAAAAATACATTGCTGATTGTGGTGTTACCTCTAGAAGAAAAGCAGAAGAGCTTATTGCGGAAGGTAAAGTTGTTGTTAATGGCAAAAAAGTCAAAGAACAAGGTGTAAAAGTTGACCCCCAAGAAGATGTGGTTGAGGTGTCTGGGAAAACGATAGATATCCTAACTGTAGATCATATCTATTTGGTGATGAATAAACCAAGAAGTTATATTTCAACTGTTTCAGATCCTGAAGGAAGAAAAACCGTCATGGATCTTATTCCGATCAAGACCAGAGTTTATCCAATTGGTAGATTAGATTATTTATCAGAGGGGCTCTTGCTTTTTACAAATGATGGTGATTTTGCCAATAAAGTTATGCATCCAAAATTTCAGATTACGAAAACTTATGAAGTAAAAGTTTTTGGTAAAGTTAATGATACTCTTTTAAGAAAACTTCGTACTGGAGTTGAGGAAGGCGGAGATTTTTTAAAACCAATGTCTGTTAGAGTTATTCAACAACTTCCAAATAAAACGTGGTTAGAGTTTAGACTTACAGAAGGAAAAAACCGCGAAATAAGAAGAATCTGTGAAGGATGTGGAATTACAATTGATAAGTTAAAAAGGGTGGCTATTGGTAACTTAAGTATTTCTGGCTTACAACCTGGCAGGTGGAATTACGTTACTAAGAGTGATCTTTTTAAACAAATTGGAATTACTAAAGATGGCTCAAAACGCAGTGATTACGAAGAGTATGTATCTTTAAAGAAAAGCTTAGATGTTAAAAGATCGAGTAAGAGACAAAAAGATGCAACACCCGCGGATTCAAAAGAGTTTAATCGTTACAGAAAAGATGAATACTACGAAACTTTAAAGCTTCAAAAAGAAGCGAAGACTCTGCGTGACCAAGAACGTGCGGAGCAAGAGAAAAATGGTATTAAAGTTAAACCGAGTTATCAAAAAACGAAAGCAAATCCTACTTATAAACGTTAGTTTTTAAATATGAATATCTCTAGGCTTGAAACAGACAATGATTTTCTTTGGGTGAATTATACAACAAAAGATATTTCGCCCGAAGACTTTAGAAAGTATGCTTATATTTTACCAACATCAATGGGCAAAGCGATTGATGCAAAAAAATATGAGTTTATTCTGGGAAGGCTATGCTCTCAAAAAGATTTAGATAATATTTATCAGATTGATAAAGGCCTTCTGGGAGAGCCGGTCTTTCCAACCGGTATAAAAGGAAGTATTTCTCACTCTAAAGATTTCGTCATCTCAGTTGTTAGTGAAGATCAATCAATTCGATCCTTAGGTATAGACATTGAAAGATGTGTGGATGAGAAAAGAATGGATGTGATTAAAAAGATGGCTTTAACCGATGAGGAAATTAGTTATCTTGATGGTTACCAAGGAGATAAGCTTCGCTTGGCAACAATAATATTTTCAGCTAAGGAAACTTTGTTTAAGCTTCTCAACCCTTTGTGTGAGACTTATATAAATTTTCATGAAGGTATTTTTTCAAACTTCGATGAAAAAAAACAACAATTTGAAATTCGGCTTGTAAGCGATAAGCCAAAACTAAAAACATTGCTTGGAGTATATTCAGGAGAAGTTTTTCGGGTTGGGAATAATTTTATTACCTTATTGTGCCTTCAAAAATAGAACTCTTTACAAAATTGAAACTTGTGCGAAGCAGCAGTTGTGAAAAAAATTCAATCCTCTTTGCATAGGGCCGTCTGAGTCTTATGTTCAAACACTAACTAATTAGAGCAAGGGAGTTTTATGAAATTTCTAATGGTAGTATCTTTATTAATATCATCTATAAGTGCTATGGCCATCGAGTGCCAGGCCATACGGCAATATGCAAATAATACAACGAAATCGATCGTTCTTGAAGTTGCTACAGATTTTCCAACTCAGGCTAAGCTTGTCGGAGATATTGATGAAATTCATTATTTTGTCTTATATGATAAACAAAATCATGAAATTAAAACCATGATAACTGAAGGTCCAGATTACACTCAAGGTTCAATTTCAACAGCTATCCTTAATGCTGGTAATGAAGTTCGTCACACAAGGGTTAATGGTTACGAAGCAAATAAAATCATTTGTAAATAATCTAATAACTTAAGTAAACTAAATTGAGAGAAATTCCATTGAGAATATTCGTTCTATGCTATAATAGCACACTTAAGGTGAGGTATTATGGATTTTATG
>JABJPQ010000363.1 GCA_018663815.1 Halobacteriovoraceae bacterium
TATAGGTAGTTATCTTTAAAGATGCAAAACGAGCTTTTTCTACTTACAACCCATTGTTTTTACATTTGTTTGGTGTCGTTATTTATGACTTCATTCGATAGTAAGTTTGTGTCAATTTATTAAACAGTTCCAATTGTAATAAATGCTCAAACCCTACTCATCAAAATCAAAACAAAATAGAATCAACCTTATTACTTATTATGTCTTCAGTTTAGTGGTGCTTTTCATCCTAAATTTAGGATTAAACTTATTAAAAAAAGGAGTCTAGATTGAAATCTTTATTATTAGTTATTGTATCGATGCTATTTATTGGGAATGCCTATAGTGCTTATGTTGTAGATGACACGACAGACACTGTTTTAAGAATTACAAAAATTGATGCAGAAAATGTGGAATTACACGCTTGTATGAAAGTTTATAATTCTAATGAATCTGGGCTAGGTTATTCAGTTGCTTGTAGTGAAGCTCCACTAGGCGATAGAACTTACAATATTGAGGAGACGATAAATAAAATTAAAGCTTATGATAATAATAATACTAAACGAAATCTTATAACAATTTCTATTACTACGTTATCTGCAGCAGTAGCCTTGAAAACGATGAAGGTTTTTTATACTGGTTCTGCTGGAATGAGAAGTACAGCAGGTAAGATATTTACTTTAGGAATAGGAGCAGTTGTAACATATGCTGGTTACAAGATATCACAACTAATGAGTTCACTGTTCCTTGACCCTGAAATTGATTCAGAAGAGAGATTGATCAACCTAAATGAAGATATGAAAGTAGAAGATTTAATCTCTGAACTTTCAGATATCCTAGTTTAATAGATGAGATCGGTTCTCTTCATTTTAATTTCATTGATGTATATTAATGAGGGCTCATGTTATAACTCTCTTGATATGCTAGGTGTGATTAAGTCCGGAATGCGTAGGGAACCGCAAGTTATTCGAATTGAAGAAAACCCCCTTAACCCTGAAAAAATTCTTTTTAAATTTTGTTTAAGTAAAATGTCTGATGATTGTGAATTCTTAGGCAAGCCAGAGGGGTATGATAAAGAAACTCTCTCCAATCGATCAAACTCCTTGGGACGTACGGCTGAAATTATGTATTATACAAAACCAATAATATCACTTTTATCTGGTCTTGCTTTAATTGGAATTTCCGCTACGGGAATAGGTACTAGTGGAGTGATAATACTAACCGCTGTTACAGTACAAGCTTCATCTGTTATTGATAGAGAAAAATCAACTAACCATGATGTGATGAAAAGAATTGGTAATACTCTTGACCCAGATGCTAAGAATTTTATGTTTAAATTAGGACCGAATCTGACAATCGTTGAGTTTTCTTATATGCTTGAACAGAATCTGCATAAAATTGATAATTGTCGACAAACACGTAGAGGAAGACGGTGTAAAAAATTTATTCCAAGAATGTAAAAAGCATTTGCATTAAAATTATTTGATATACAAAGTAATTCCAAGGCAATTGGAACCCTAGCGGGACTTAAATTGAAGAGATTTAAGGTGTAGAAGAATGAAGGCATGTTGTTAGGGTGGTAGATTATTTTGGGACGCAATGCCCCGTGAAATTACTCAGAAGTTTGTTTTAGGAGCTGCTATTTCTGATAGAGATGAGCAAGGGGGGGAATAGAAGTTCAATTCTTACGGTTTTAATAAACGACGATCTTCCAACGTTTTCACAATCATAAGATATTATCTCCTGTGATTTTACTCTGAAATGTCGTGAAATATCACTCTTTTATGATACACTTTCTTTCTCTAGGGAGAGGCTTTTATGGGAAAAGAGATTCAAAGTGGTGGCTATACGGACGAAGACATTGCCATTTTTAAACAAAATTTAAGAAAAGAAACCGATCTTCTAAAGTCATGGTTTGATAATAAGAGCTTTGTTAAAGACATGAATATGACAGGTATCGAGCTAGAGGCGTGGCTGGTTGATGAAAATATGTTGCCTGATCCATTTTCAAACGAGTTTTTAAGCTTGATGAATAACTCGCAAGTGGTGCCTGAAATTGCTCAATTTAATTTTGAAATTAACAGCAATCCCTACCATATTGAAAAAAATGTTTTAACTAATTTGGCAAATGAGCTTGAGGGTATATGGAAAAAATGTGAGAAAACGGCTCTATTAGAGCAAAGACATGCAATGTTGATTGGGACTTTGCCATCCTTGCGACCTAATATGCTTTCTTTGGAACACCTATCACCGCAAAATAGATATGCCGTAATGAATGAGCGTGTTATGCAAATGCGAGATAATAAACCTTTGTATGTACGACTAGAAGGAAAAGATAATCTTTATATGTACATGGATAGCGTTATCGCCGAGTGCGCAGCTACTAGTTTACAAATTCATTTAAGTGTTAATCAAAATAATGCAAA
Organism: Halobacteriovoraceae bacterium; assembly: GCA_018663815.1. Lineage (GTDB taxonomy): Bacteria > Bdellovibrionota > Bacteriovoracia > Bacteriovoracales > Bacteriovoracaceae. The sequence continues at coordinate 2,406 of JABJPQ010000363.1, forward strand.
AAGGTATTATAATGCTTCTATGATTGCTTCTCCGTTTTTAATTGCTCTCTCGGCTAATTCTCCTTATTTTTTTGGAAAAGAGCTCTGGGATGAGTCCAGGATTGCTGTTTTTGAGCAAGTAGTTAACTTAGAAATAAATGCGGGCCCAGGAAAAACTATAAAACGCGTTACTCTTGGTAACGGTTATATCAAAGACAGTTTGTTTGAGTTATTTGAAGAAAATATTAACGACTATCCTATTTTGCTGGCTGATCACTGTGATAGTGACCCTAAAGAATTGAATCATTTAAATCTTCACAATGGAACGATTTGGCGTTGGAATAGACCCATTATTGGTGTTACTGAGGAAGGGCAACCTCATATGCGAATAGAGCAACGTACTCCTAGTGCTGGACCAACAATTGTAGATAGCATAGCTAACACTGCTTTTTATATTGGTCTGGTTGACTACCTTGCAAATATGGAAACTGTGCCTGAAGATGTTATCAGCTTTGATGAGGCCATCCATAATTTTTATAAAGCCTCTAGGCAGAGCTTTTTTTGTAAAGTTAGGTGGGTTGATGGCAAACTTCATGATATACGTGAGCTACTATTGTATGAAATTTTTCCCTATGCGAAACAAGCTCTTTTAAAAAGAGGTATTGATAAAGCAGATGTTGAATACTATATGGACGGAGTTATTCATCCTCGTTTAAAGAAGGGAGTGAATGGAGCTGTCTGGCAAAAAGCATTTATTCATATGCACGGAGTAAGGTTTCAAGAGTTAATGGAAAATTATATGGAAAATCAGTATAGTGGAAAGTCAGTTCATGAGTGGGAAATTTAATGAAGCTAAATATATTGCAAGAAATTCCAGAAAAACTTTTAAACATTGATGTGCATGAAGTTCATGAAGTGCTTGGTGGACCTACGCTTTTTCATCTAAAAGGGAAAAAACAAGAAGCCCTTTTTCTATCTATTCTTTTGCATGCAAATGAAACGACTAGTTTTTATGTTTTACAAGAATTGGTTAAAAAATATAAGAACCACAAGCTACCAAGAGACTTAATTATATTTGTAGGAAATACCTTTGCTGCTGCAGAAGGAATGCGCCACCTTCCTGGGCAAGCGGATTATAATCGTATTTGGGAAGAGGGAGATGCTGCTGAAAACTTACTCGCTGCTGACGTTGTTCAATACGCAAAAGAGGCAAATGTTTTTGCCAGTATTGATGTCCATAATAATACAGGGAAAAATCCTCATTATGGATGTATTAACGTTATTGCTGATAACTTTTTAAATCTTGCTAGTTTTTTTGGTGAGCATACTGTTTTTTTTACTGAACCACA
>JABJPQ010000223.1 GCA_018663815.1 Halobacteriovoraceae bacterium
TGATTGAGGGCCCGCTAATGCCCATTATAAATAAATTAGGCCACTAAAAAAGTGAGCAGGAGAATATTATGATCATGGCCCCAGAGATTGCCATATCGGGTACAGCATTTTTGATTTTATTAAATGATGTATTCACTAAAAATAAGATGACTAATTATATCCTTGCTATCCTTGGACTAGCGATTGCTTTTACCTTTGCTTGTGGCTTTAGTTCAACCCAAGCCAGTATGTTTGGCGGACGCTTTATTATAGATTCTGCCGCGATGGGATTTAAATTTATTTTTATCACTACGGCATTTGCTGCAATTGTTTTTGCAAATTATCAATCAACTAAAACTCAGTTTAAATATCTAGGTGAATTTTATACGCTACTTTTATTTAGCCTCACAGGAATGATGTTTTTAGTGTCAAGTACTGATCTTATCACTTTAGTTATCTCACTAGAATTATCAACCCTACCTCTTTTCTTACTCAGTGCTTGGCAAAAACATAAAATGGAATCAATGGAAGCAGCAGTAAAATATGTTCTCTTAGGTGCTTTTAGCTCTGCTATATTGCTCTTTGGAGTCGCTCTTCTCTATGGTTTAACAGGCTCAATGGAACTTCAAACTATTTCAGCTGAGCTACCTCGCATGCCACTCTATTTTTCTTTGGCCATGATCTTTGCTGGTATTGGATTTAAAATAACCACTTTTCCTTTTCATCAATGGTCTCCAGATGTTTATGAGAATGCTCCAACGAGTATTACTTCATTTTTATCTATCGCCTCAAAAGCTGCGGGCGTGGCATTTTTTATAAAAATATTTTTTGATATGATGGGCTCATTTCATCAGGACTTTCAAACCCTTTACTTAATTGCTGCAGTTGTGACCATGAGTTTTGGAAACTTGGTGGCCATAGGTCAAAAAAATATCAAACGATTCATGGCCTATAGTTCAATTGCCCATGCTGGATTTATTTTCATGGGTCTTTTAATAAACAGTCCCGAATCTAAATCTGCGATTATTTATTTTTTTATCGCCTATCTCGTTTCAAACCTAACCATTTTTGGAGTTATTTCTTTTGTTGAAACTGAAACTGGAAAAACCCAAATTAAAGACTATGCTGGACTTTCTCAAAAAAGACCTCTTTACGCACTGGCAATGTTGATTGCTTTATTTAGTTTGGCCGGTATTCCACCACTATCAGGATTTCTAGGGAAATTTTATCTTATGAATATTGCGGCTAAAGCTGGCTTTTATTGGTTAGTCGGAGTTGCTGCGATAAATTCAACCATCTCATTATATTATTACCTACAAATAATCAGACAAATGTATGTTGTTGATGGTGAAGAAAATTTTAGTGGTAAAACACCACTTCTTTTTAACCTCGTTGTTATCGCTCTTACCCTAGGAACAGTATTACTTGGAATCTTTCCAATAAAGTTCTAGTTAAATATTTGAAATTTTAAACCTGTATTAGCTTCAAGCTGAGTCACAATGTTTTGTGCCTCGTCTTTTGGCATAGTTTTAAGCTCTGAAACTTTATAATCAAAAATATTTTCATGATTACCACGATTTTCCCTATGCCAAGAAAGTGGATAAGGTCTTTTTGGCGTATTTATTTGCACTAAATCTGGTCTTAAAATTTTTAAACGATGAGATAACTCTCCCAGCTCGATTTTATTCATAGGCATTAACATCATTTGAACTTCAAATTCGCCAGTATAGATCGATCTAAATTTCACCATCCATTCCCAAGTCTGTTTAAAACTAACTCCCATGGCCGGACGATTTATTTTTTGAAACAACTCTTCATTCGTAGCATCTAACTTAACTGTCACTTTATCTAGCTTGAGTAAATCTTTTATAACGGTAGGATCTCCCAATAAAGTTGCATTGGTTAAAATAAATTGAGGGGTATCCGGTGAAATTTTTCTAATCTCATCAGAAATTTCCCCTAGATTAGTCGCTAAAGTTGGCTCACCAGAGCCTGAAAAGGTAATCACATCTATTACGTCATGAGCCTGTAATATGGCCTTATAATCTGTGATAACTTGCTCGGTGGAAACAAATTCTTTTCTAGTATTAGTAATGTCCTGAATTTGTCCTAGTTGGCAATAAACACAATTAAAAGAGCAGGTGGATACTTCAAATATAGGGTCAATTCCAAGTGACATGCCAAAGCGCCATGACTTTACTGGGCCATAAACTGTTGATTTATTTTTTTCTTCAAACATATCTAATCCAATTTTTTAAATTTAACGCTATTTCCTGATCTGTAACATATTTTATTAATTACAAAAATTATACCCTTTTAAACTCATAATTAAAAAATTTAAGGAGATCACATGGGTAAGCAAATGGTTAACTGGGATGGAAATGAAGCCGCGGCTTATATTGCTTATCAACTTAGTGAAGTCATGGCCATTTACCCTATAACCCCCTCATCCACCATGGGAGAATGGGTTGATGCATGGTCTGCCGTAGGCGAAAAAAATATCTGGAATACCACTCCAACTGTCGTTGAAATGCAATCAGAAGGTGGTGCAGCAGGAACAGTTCATGGAAGCTTACAAGCTGGAGCACTTTCCTCTACATTTACCGCCTCTCAGGGTCTCTTACTTATGATTCCCAATATGTATAAAATTGCAGGTGAATTATCTCCCTGTGTTTTTCATGTAGCTGCTAGATCCCTTGCTTACCAAGGTCTATCCATCTTTGGTGATCACAGTGATATTATGGCCACCAGACAAACTGGTTTTGCTATGCTTGGTTCTAATTCTGTGCAAGAAGCGATGGATATGGCCTTGGTTACTCATATTGCAACACTTAGATCACGTATACCTTTTATTCACTTTTTTGATGGCTTCAGAACTTCACATGAAGTGAGTAAGATTGAAATAATCTCCAAAGAAGTTATTGCTAAAATGGTAGATGAAGAGCTTATTTTTGAAAATAGATCCAGAGCGCTTACACCTGACAATCCCATGATGCGAGGGACGGCTCAAAACCCTGATGTTTATTTCCAAGGACGAGAAGTTGCAAATTCTTTATATAACAACACCCCTGATATCGTACAAGCAACAATGGATGAGCTTGGAGATCTAATCGGTAGAAATTATAAACTTTATGAATATCACGGTGCCGCTGATGCAACAGACCTAATTATATTAATGGGCTCTGGGACTGAAGCCGTACATGAGACAGTAGATTATCTGCTTAAGCAAAATAAAAAAGTAGGTGTTTTAAAAGTAAGGCTTTATCGTCCTTTTTCGATTGATCATTTTGTAAAATATATTCCAAAGTCTGTAAAAAATATTGCTGTACTCGATAGAACGAAAGAATCCGGTTCTGTTGGCGAGCCGCTATATCTTGATATCATAGCTTCCTTTTCCCAATTGGTTAGTGCAAAAAAATGGGAAAATATGCCTGCGATTATTGGAGGAAGATATGGTTTATCCTCTAAAGAATTTACCCCGGCCATGACATTAGCCATCTTTGATGAGCTTACCAAACAAAATCCAAAAAATGGTTTCACCATCGGTATTAATGACGATGTCACACACACCAGCCTTGAATATGATAAATCTTTTAACCTGGAACAAAATGATTATTTCAGAGGTATTTTTTGGGGAATGGGATCAGATGGGACCGTTTCTGCAAATAAAAACTCGATAAAAATAATTGGAGAAGAAACAGATAATTTTGCCCAAGGCTACTTTGTTTATGATTCAAAAAAGTCAGGCAGCGTTACTAACTCACATCTTCGTTTTGGAAAAGATCCCATTCGTTCAAGTTATTTGATTGAACAAGCTAGTTTTATAGCAGCTCATACTTGGAACTTTATTGAAAAGTTTGATGTTTTAGGAAAAGCGGAACTTGGCGCTACTTTTTTAATCAATTCCATTTATAGTAAAGATGAAGTTTGGGATCATCTTCCAAAGTCAGTGCAAGAAACAATTTTAGCTAAAAAAATAAACCTTTATGTCATTAACGCCTACCGGGTTGCCAGAAATACAGGTATGGGTTCAAGAATTAATACAATTATGCAAACTTGTTTTTTCGCAATCTCAGGCATTTTACCCCAAGCAGAAGCAATCCTAAAAATTAAAAATAGTATCAAAAAGACATTTGGAAAGAAAGGAGATGAAGTCGTTCAAAAAAATTACTTTGCCGTTGATCAAACGCTAGAAAATCTCTTTAAAGTTGAGATACCAAATAAAATCACCAGCGCAATAGAGCTCACTCAACTTGTATCACACGACTCCCCTGATTATATAAAAGATGTCACGGCCACAATGTTGGCCATGAAGGGTGATGACCTTCCTGTAAGTAAAATGTCATTGGATGGTACCTTTCCTACCGGAACCACAAAATTTGAAAAAAGAAATTTAACCCAAGAAGTTCCTGTCTGGGATAACTCTATTTGTATTCAATGTAGTAAATGTGCCAATGTCTGTCCCCATGCGGCCATAAGAGTTAAAGCTTATGGAGCAGATGAATTAGAAGGTGCCCCTGAAACTTTTAAAAGTATGAAAATGAAAGGTAAATACGAACCGGGAACAATGTACACAGTCCAAGTTGCTGTTGAAGATTGTACTGGTTGCCAAATTTGTGTTGATATTTGCCCGGCCAAGAGTAAAACCGATACTAATCATAAAGCTATCAATATGAGCGAGCAACTTCCTATTAGAGCTACCGAGCGAGAAAACTGGAACTTCTTTGAGGAGCTTACTTACTATGATAGAACAAAATTAAACGTAAAAACAGTTAAAGATTCACAACTACTTGAGCCTCTGTTTGAATTTTCTGGTGCTTGTACCGGTTGTGGTGAAACTCCTTATATTAAATTAGCAACTCAGCTCTTTGGTGACAGAATGCTTATCGCCAATGCAACCGGTTGTTCATCAATATATGGAGGTAATCTTCCAACTACTCCTTACACAAAAAATCGTGATGGCCTAGGCCCTGCGTGGTCAAATTCTTTATTTGAAGATAATGCTGAATTTGGTTTGGGTATGCGTTTAGGTGTTGATCGAAAAGCAGATAATGCCATGGAACTTTTAACTCAACTCAAAACTGAAATTGGAGAGGATCTTGTAACTCAGATTTTAGAAAATGAACAAAAA
>JABJPQ010000693.1 GCA_018663815.1 Halobacteriovoraceae bacterium
AAAAATAATTCAACTAAACTCTGCCTTAACTAACTTAAAATGGCACACCTCGCGAGAGGTTTATTCCTACTTCTTTTTAATTTTATATTAATTATAATAAATAAGTATGAAATTTTTTGAGGAGAAGTTGATGAAAAAAATGTTTTTATTATTATTGTCGATTGGTATTACATCTTGTCTTGGCCAAGGCGGAGGAGGCGGTGGCTCTACGCCCCCTACTTCAAGTAATGCACTTGTTGAAACCTATGCTGGTGTATCTGCACAAACTAAAAAGATTGGAGGGCTAGCGCCGACTTCATTAACCATTGCAAACTCGCAAGTAGAAAAGGGATGGCGGATGTCTAAAAGTACAAGCGCACTTGTTGCATTTGGAAACGATTGGGACGTAAATCAAACGTTACCTGATGACTCAACTGAGGCTAATGATCAAATTACTGCAAAAGAGTGGATGGGACAGCAAATAAATGAAAAAGCTGTTAGAGAAAATGGATCAGATATTTCTGTTTTTGGAAGAATGAATAGTACTCTCGGTGTATTTTGTGCTATCGGGGTAATTCTTGGTACAGATGTAGATGCAAATGGATATCCAAGTGATGGAAGTAAATCTGTTACATTTGCAGCTTCACATATTACAACAATTAAAAGTGAATGTAATTTTGATGCTAGTAGTGCATCAGGTATGACGATGAATTTTACAGTCTCTACTCCTACAAATACAACTGTATTTGATAAAAAAGTTGTTCTTAATCCACCTGGTGGAGGTATTCAAACAGTTTATTTTAGAAATAGTACGAGTGAAATCAATGTCACTTCAGTTGAAACTTATACGAAAGAAAGTAAAAACTGGGTTTCTAGAACAGTTGTTGACTACGATAAATCAACAAAAATAATTAGGGCCGAATATATTTCCGGTCAAGCTGGAACTCTTGCTAATGGAGATCGTGTTCAAGTTTCAAGAATCCTTTATGATGAACCTAATGATGAAGGTTATCTTATGTATATGGCCTATGAAAAAGATACGACTGACTACAGTAGAGAGTATGTATTAACTGGAAAACCCCAAACCGCAAGCTCTGAATTTGCGCTAAGTTTTTATGATGATCAAGCATTGAATGATACTGATGAGAGACAATTATGTGTGAATTCAGACACTGGCGATATGGCATCAGGTGCAACTGATGGAGTTTTCTGTTCGGCAGTAAGTGGAAAGTCTATAGCTGGAATATCTATTAGCTCTGCTTCTGTTTTTACCAGTTTAAAGAGTGGATATGATGGAGCTAATTACAACACAATTTCTGAAACAACTGCTTTGAGTTTTACTGCAGCTAATTTTGTAACAACAGCTTTTTCAACAAACTAGAATAATCAAATCTTAATCCCCCTTGAGTATGAGGGGGATTTTGTTATGTATTTTTATGGCAGCAGGCTAAAATGTCGTAGATCCAGAAACAGGTCTATCACAAGGTCGATATACTTTTGCTATCCACCCGTCTGTGGCCCTTTATTCAATTAAACAATTTCTACCAGCACTATCTGTAATCTACCCAATGCTTGATTTTAATTTCATTCATGTCCTCTCAAGAGAAATGACAGAAAAAGTAATAAACTGGGAAGCGGACTTTGGAATTGTTGTAAACTCAGTTAAACACCCCGATTTAGTAATCATAAAGCTTTGCACCGATATTGTTACAATATTTTATAAAGAAGGTTGTCACAACAAGCTTATATATGATCCCAACCTAGCTCAATCTCAATCTATTTTAATAAAAATTCAAAATTCCTTAGTTAATTTAGAAGGCGAAATTTGCTCGGGAAACATCGAGGTCATTTCTAGTTTAACAGCACTAGGATCTGGCTATGGCGTTCTACCCTCCAGAATTGCAGCAAAATATCAAAACCTTAAACTTCTTTCAAATGCTCCCATATTTAAAGATAAAATTTGTTTAATATTCTGACCTGAAAAACATAAAAATAAAATTAGTCAAAACATAATCAAAATTTTAAAAAAACAAAAATATAAATTGCAGCTAAAAATAAAAGTAATTTGTTCTTTCTCTGGTGTAAGCGCCAAATTTATCCTTATTAAGAATATTTGCCCCCTTTTCGGTCAGAGGATCAACAAAGCTTTCCTACTTTGCCAAGACTGCTGAGTAGGATCCCCCCTCCCATTTAATACTGATTTCGGGTTTATTCTCAAAAATTAAGAACTCAAAAGTATTATTACTTCTGTGACATGTAAAAAACCTTTT
>JABJPQ010000413.1 GCA_018663815.1 Halobacteriovoraceae bacterium
CACTCAATTATTAAAGACAGTGCTTTTTTAAGTCCCAAAGCAAGTTCAGGTTATGTTTATTCCTCTGGTGGGACGACTGGAGATCCTAAGTTTTGTTTTTACTCTTATGAAGAGTTTAATCATGTCGCACAAATGTTAGGTCAAGCCTATCATGAAATGGGAGTGAGAGAAGGTGTGCGAGTTGCAAACCTTTTCATGGCCGGTAATATGTGGTCTTCTTTTAATGCTGTCCAAGCAGGTCTTAGGTATTGTAAGTCCATCCAGTATCCAATTGGGGGACTGGTTAATGCCAAGGATTTTAAATATTATATTAAAAATTTTAAAATTAAGATAGTTTTTGGTCTTCCAAGCTTGCTACTTGACTTAGCCAATAAAGTACCAGACTTAGAGATAGATCAAATATTTTATGCTGGAGAAGCTTTTTCTAAAGACGGTGAAGATTTTATAAAATCAGTATGGAAAGTTAAATCTTTTCATTCAGCTGGCTACGCATCGGTGGATGTTGGGCCTATCGGTTATCAAACTCTTGATTGTCATGATGGTGAACATTATCTATTTGATGATCAGCTTCATCTGGAAGTTGTCGATGATGAAGCAATCATAACTTCTAAGGTTCGAAAAATGATGCCCGTTATTCGTTACCGCACAGGTGATAGGGTGGAGATCATTGAAAAAACAAATGGGAGAACAAAATTTAAATTGCTAGGCAGGGTGGATAAAAAAGTAAATATTTGGTCTTCTCGTTTTGAAATGAATGATCTTAAAAAACTGATGCAACAAATGGACTATCATGGGCAATTCCAAATACAGCTAAAAAGCACTACAGTAGAAAATAATTATAAAGATTTAATGTGCTTGGTTTTAAGTGAGCCAATGGCCATAACCCCTGCTGAGTTCTTAGAACAGTTCTACTTAAGTATGCATGATGTTGCTCAAACACATGCTGTTAAATTTTTGGAGGACAAACTTATATTGTCCTACGGTGATTTTTATATCAACAAACGAACTGGTAAGTTTAAAGATCTGATCGATTTTCGTTAACCTTTTAAGTAATTTATGCCAACATATCCCTTAAAAAAGGGGATTATAATGGGAAAGTTTAGACCAGGTGTGTTACACGGTAATGAAGTTTTAGAGGTTTACAAATACGCAAATGATAATAACTTTGCACTTCCGGCAGTAAATGTTGTTGGAACAAATTCTATTAATGCAGTATTGGAAACGGCTAAGGAGCTAAATTCTCCTGTTGTCGTTCAGTTCTCTAGTGGTGGGGCAAGTTTTTTTGCAGGGAAGGCGTTGTCAAATACAGACCATTTTGCAGAAATTCAAGGCGCGGTATCTGGAGCTCAACATGTTCATCTTATGGCCAAAGCTTATGGGGTTTCGGTTATCTTACATACAGATCACGCAGCAAAAAAACTGCTACCTTGGATTGATGGCCTTTTAAAAGCGGGCCAAGAGTTTTATGAAATAAATAAGTGTCCTTTATTTAGCTCACATATGTTGGATCTTTCGGAAGAGTCAATTGAAGAAAATATTGAAATTTCTAAAAACTACCTTCAAAAATTTAAAGGAATTGGAACCCATATTGAAATTGAGTTAGGGGTAACTGGTGGAGAAGAAGATGGTGTTGATAATACCAATATAGATAATTCACTTTTATACACTCAGCCTGAGGAAGTAAGCTATGCTTATGAAGAATTAAAAAAGGTAAGTGATAACTTTACGATTGCAGCTTCGTTTGGAAATGTTCATGGTGTTTATAAGCCTGGAAATGTTAAGTTGACTCCAATTATTTTAAAAAATTCTCAAGAATACATTCAAAAGAAATTTTCTACTGAGAATAATCCAGTTAATTTTGTTTTTCATGGTGGCTCAGGATCTTCTACCGAAGATATTCGTGAGGCAATCGGTTATGGCGTTGTCAAAATGAATTTAGATACTGATATGCAATGGGCTTATTGGGATGGTGTTAAAAATTATGTTGCTAAAAATCACGATTATCTTCAGGCACAAATTGGAAATCCTGATGGAGATGATAAACCAAATAAGAAGTATTATGATCCAAGAAAATGGCTTAGAGAAGGTGAGGTTTATTTTGTAGAACGACTTAAAAAATCATTTGATGATTTAAATTGTATTGGGAAAAATGCCTAAGCATCAGGTTATAAACCCTGCTACACAAACCCTTTTGTATGAATATGAGTATACAAATCACTCGCAGTGCTTAGCGAGTATAGAAGAGCTAAGTACTGCTGGAACAAAAGCACAAAATGAGCTCTTTCCAAAAAAACGTTATGAGATTTTATCTTCTTTATATGCGCTCGTTTTAAAAAATAAAGAAAAACTTGCCTTTAGTATAACCAGAGAGACAGGTAAACTGATTATAGAATCTCGGGTTGAAGTGGATCGAGCACTTATTACAATTCAAGTTGCAGCAGAAGAAGCAAAGAGAATTACCGGTGAAAGTTATTTAGCTGAAAGCTTTTCAGGACCGATTCAAAATCTGGCTATAACAGTTAGAAAACCCTTGGGCTTAATTTTTTGTATCACACCTTTTAATTTTCCATTAAATTTAGCATTACATAAAATTTGTCCTGCATTTATTAGTGGTAATACGATTTTATATAAACCAAGTGAATGCAATCACCAAACAGCTCAGCTTTTAGTGCAATTGTGCTTAGAAGCTGGCTTTCCAGCAAATGTGATCAAACTCATTTCTCCTACGATTGAGACTTTAAACCAAATCGTTTCTCATAAAAAAATAGCTTGTGTCTCTTTTACTGGAGGAACAAAAACAGCGGATAAAATTGCGGCTCTTATGGGGAGAAAAAAGCTCCTGTTAGAGCTTGGAGGCAATGATGCATTAGTTGTGTTTCCGGACGCTGATTTAAACCAAGCTGTGGTTCAAACTATAGCAGGTCGATTTGGAACAGGTGGACAAAAGTGTACCGCAGCTAAGCGGATTTTTATTCATGATGATGTTTATGATCAGTTTAAAGAAAAACTACTGTTGAGCTCTAAACCCTTTCACGATGCTATTAAACAAGATCCTGAGTGTGAAACTTCAGTCTTAGGACCGCTTATATCAACGGCCTCAGCACTTAAAGTTAAAGAGCTAGTTGATGATGCTATTGATAAAGGAGCTGTTTGTTTACTTGGAAATAAACTCAACGATGCTTATTTTTCGGCGACGATATTAGAAAATGTTGATGCTAATTGTGAACTTTTTGTTGAAGAGACTTTTGGGCCAGTTATACCTCTAACTCGTTTTAACAGTACTGAAAAACTAATCGAGCAAATTAATCAAACACCTTATGGACTACAGGCCGGAGTTTTTACAAATAATTTGGCACTGACAAAAAAGTTTTTTAGTGAAATTGAGGTAGGAACAGTTATAATGAACTCAGGACCTGGGTATCGACAAGAAAATCTGTGCTTTGGTGGTGTTAAGGACTCTGGTATGGGAAGAGAAGGAATTTCTTATGCCGTTAATGAAATGACTTATTGTAAACAACTCATATTTTAAGGAAGAAAAGATGCAAAATCAAAGACGACACATAAGATTTGAGCCTGATGATAATACAATTATACTCGTAGTACTGGATAGTGAACCTTGTTTTTCAGGACTATGTATTTCTGAAGCGCAGGGAGGAGCATCTGGTGTCTTTCTCACTAATTTAAAACTTAAGGTGGGTGAGATGTGCTATATAAAAGTTGGAAAGCTTGATTCAATTAGTTCTGAAATCGTATGGATTAAAGAATTGGATAATGAAGTGGTAAAAGTAGGTTTTAAGTACTTGAGCTAAATTCTCTGTGGCATTATTTTTTAGCTTATTTTTGTTCTCATTATTCGTTAAAATACTAAAGTGAAATATTTAATTTTATATTTTTTATTCTTATTTTCTGTTTTTGCACATGCAGATAGCTCAATTCAATTTGGTACGGGTGGATTAACACCTCACTTTAGTAGTTCAAAAAAGGACTATTGTAACCAATGGAATGACACCGGAATAATCGTCAACAAAAGCTATTATTTAAGAGGTGTTGTTAATGATTATGGATTTACCTATATTCGTGGAAATGATTCTATTTGTTCTGAAATAGAAGGGATACTTTCTCATATTACAATTGATAGGCAAGAATTTATTGAAACAGGTATTACTTTTGGTGGTTACGCTTTTGATGAGGGAAACTGGGAAGAGTACGCTAAAACAGTGCCCGCTGGAATTGAATCACCAGAACCCGTTCAGATTGATTATTTTGGGCGAAATATTGTTCCTGTTTTGGCGCTTGATGTGGCGATTCACCTTATAAGGAGGGAGCGTTGGTCATTAAAGTTGAATAATCTTTTTACTCCATTCATATTTAATCACTCTATTTCTTTAGAATATCGATTTCAATAAGATTAAAAAATTAAAATATAACTGAAATAATATGAGTGCCCTTGAGTTTTTATATTCGTATCCAGCCCACTTGTTTTACCTGTATTGTCATCTTCCATCTGGGTGAACTGGTTTCTAAAACCCTGAACATTGAACATTAGGCCTTCATATACTCGATATCCAAGTCCGAAAGATGCATGTTGACCAAAGTATCTAATGGATTTATTGGCCGTTGGCTCCAGTGTCGAGTTAAGGTAACCTGTCCATATTTTAATATTATCCATAAAGTGGAAGCCGATAAATGTTCCAACTCCACCACCAGAAAAGTGAGCATAATTATTAGCGGTTATATTTTTATCATAAGTATATTGACCTTTTTCTAGGGAGAGGCCAACCATGAAAAATTCAGCAAGGTAGGCAAGGTTTAATCCGAATACTTCACCAGTTAATTCTCCCGACTCACTACCAGCTTCAAAAGATCCCTGATACAGATGATAACCAGGTTCAACTAAAAATCTGGCCTGTACCGATGTTGTGATAAAAAAAGTAAGGAGGAGTAGGAACTTAGTTTGCAATACCATAAACTCTTTCTTGGTATTCAGGCATTTCTAGAATTTCATCTCTGAAGAGAGCTACTCTATAGTTTGCTTGATCTTGGTTAAGAACAGTTAACATTTTAGGTTCAAGTAAATTTGCCTTGATTAAAAGAGGTATTTCATCTCGGCTAAGAGGTTCTTCTAATCGTAGGATAAAACCATTTTTCATGAGGTAATAAGAGGCACATTTTTGATTTTCATTCATCGCTCTACTCCTTAAAGCTAAAAGAACCCTTCATGGTTCTGAGTAAAATTTTTTCATACTCTAAATTCATTTGCAAATATTTTTTATAACTGAGTATTTTATTCAATCGATAGTGTCACCTAGGCTATCTCTAGTCTTGATCGAATGAAGTCATAAATAACGACACCAAACAAATGTAAAAACAATGGGTTGTAAGTAGAAAAAGCTCGTTTTGCATCTTTAAAGATAACTACCTATAAGTAAGTTGCGACACAAACTAAAAGGAATTATCGATGCGAAACG
>JABJPQ010000417.1 GCA_018663815.1 Halobacteriovoraceae bacterium
GGTACCGTTGTGGTTGAGCAATGTGGCTTTGCCGGCGTTTGTAAAACTAGTTATGCTACAGCAACATGTGCTGCTAAAGGTCGTAAGAAGGCAGGTTTTACATGTCCTCCAGCTAAAGAATGTGTTGATGAGGAATCATTTAATCTAAAACCCTACTCATTAAAAAGCATCGAATCTCGGAAGAAGCCAATTATAATAGACGAAAGCGGTGGGTGGAAAGTCCCCAGTGCTAGTGTTACTCCTCAGTAACCTATATAACTGATAGTAGATCTAGTTTTTTCCAACTTTTTTCCATTTCAATATATTTCATATTATTTCAAAAATTTGTTACTTTAAAATTGAATCTCTTTCAGCTAGCTGAGGTTGTTTGTCTTTCTGCCGTCAGGTTTTGATACAGGTGTTGGCAACCCTTTTATGTTCTTTACTGTGTATGAAGGATAATTACCAGATTTAATAGCCATCACAAACTCTTCTCTTGTAAGTATGGTTTGCATTACCATATCGAAAAATAATACATTTCTTCCATTTTCATCTTCATTGAGTACAATAATAGGTTTACTCTTAATTATTGTATCAGATGTTTTGCCTTCATATTTACGATCATCTTGTAGCTCAATGATTAATTCTCCTTCATTAAGAGCTTTATGGATAAGCTTGAGAAGCTCTTTTCTGTCTTTGCTTTTCTTTCCGTATTTCCTTCCTATGGAATTGTTCCAAAGGTCCATGTTGAGTGACCCTGGATTTACAGTGTTAGAGTACCAACCATTTGGAAAATATTCATTGGCCCTTCCTAGTAAGTCTGCAGTAGTTTCATTGTAAACAATTGTGAATACTCCACTAACGTGTGCGTGTCTAAATGCATCTACATCATTGTTTTCTAGTCCATGAGCTGTAGAATCAATTTCACCATTTTTATATTTTGGTAATGTTCTTATATTTTTATCAAAGTATTTGTATGCTTCATCTCTCGCTTCGTTTTTAAGAGTTAATGGATTTTTCATCATATTGTCTCCTTATTTTGGATTAAAGAATAAATAAACCATATATGAAAAGCAAAAATGATAAACTGAAAGTACCACAACCATGGTACTGCAAAAAAAACACCTAGGCTTGATAGGAATATTAAAAAGGAAATTAGGTGTTTTAGCCTCACTCGGATCCACTTAAATGATGATAACCATAGAGGTAAGTTAAGGATTGTGGAGTAAAGGATACCTCCGATGATAGATATGTATAGAGGTCGTGGAGAACCAATGTTTTTTATGTTGAAAACACATAAAACTGTAATGACAAGAGCATAAGCTCGAATGATCCAATTCTTGTTATTTTTAAATTTAAACGTTAGTTTGTTCAATATTATTTTCACCTGTGTAGATATACTTTGTTGCCAGTCCCTTTTCTATTCTCTCAAAATAGTTTTCGTCAAATAAAGTATTTAATTTTCTTGTAGTAGTATTTCTAGAAATACCTAGTCTTGATGTCAAATCTTTTATGGTAATTTCCAACTATCTTAAATTTGAACTATTTCCTCTGAAATTTTCTCTACGAGTATTTTGGAAGGAATTTTTCCAATGAGCAGCACTTTGTCTTTTTTGGCTTTTTAATTTATCTTCAGCCATTTTTTTTGCTTGAGTTGAAAATTTAGAATACATATGTTTTTCATGGATCTCTGTCAGCTCATTATTTGCTTTAGCAAAATCAATTGCCCCTAAGTCCTTAAGGCTAATCTTTTTTTGAGCAAAAGAATTCGAGCATCCAAGTAGAATAAGAATTGTTATCCATTTCATTGACGCAGAATACTTCTGAACTTCAAAATACTCAACAGTCTATGTAAAAAGGTTCATGAGTAAGATAGACCGACTTATTGGTTTCCGCATAAGTCGTTTCTAAATTTTCTGTTTTTCCCAACTGTTCAAGTGAAATATAGTGAGAAAAGACGAATAAAGGTGAAATACCAAAGAAAGAAAAAGCTTTAACGTGTTAATGCTAAGATATAATTAGTAACTCAAGACGGCTCTGAGTGGTTGTTTTGCTTACCTTTACCCTAACCACAAAACTTTTTAAGCTGATGTTTCCCAAGTCCAACAATACTTATTTTACTTTAAAGTTTTTAATAAACTCCTTTAGTTTAGCCTCTTTTGAAAACTAAGTTTTTTCGGTTGTCATTAATTATGAATCAATTCGTAAAAGTACTTGTAAAAAATACCAAATAACTGTTAAGACTTTGGTCACAATAAGCACCTGCAATACTAAAAATTATTTTATTCAGTATAATAATTAGAGAAGTACTGAGTCAGTTCAGACTATTAAGAAGGGATTAGCAGGACCAATCCTTAAATTACACGTTAGCCTCACTCTTGGTACGGGTTTTGCATCTTTAAGTGTTAATATCAAAAAATTCGATAAAAGGATCATTTAATGAAATCTATTTTAATTGTAATATTTGTTCTTCTGTCAAATTCTTTAATGGCTCAATCTTCTATGGATCGGGGCAAAGCTCTTGTGGCTGTTATACAGAGTTCTTTCAACTTTAGAGAGATTCCAGATGCTTTCAAGGATGATCGTAAAATAGCTATTATTGCTGTAAAGCAGACTGGATGGCTCCTTGAGTATGCATCTGACCGCCTTAAAAACAATCAAGAAGTGGTTCGTGAAGCAGTCAGTGAAGATGGATA
>JABJPQ010000398.1 GCA_018663815.1 Halobacteriovoraceae bacterium
CCTTTAGAGTTAAAAAATGAATTGGCCTATGATATGATAGGCAAACCAATCGATTGGTCTGTCGGTTATAATCGAATAATAATTGGTGTTAAAAAACCTACCTTATCACAATCTGAATATAAAATTGAGCTCAAGAAACATATTGAACTAGCTCAAAAAAAGATGGAACCTTTGGGCTTAAAGGGTTACATCGTTATCGCAAATGATCAGTATGAGGTAGCTTTCTTAAGCTGGGAATCTAAGTCAGCCTTTGAGCGCGCTTTAGAAAATCAAAATGGTATAGATGTATTTGTTGATGCTGAAAGAATAATGGATATCTTAATGAATCAAGAAGCTCCTCAATTGAAAGGTGTCGATGGAGCAAGTGAGAACTCTACTTATAATTTCTCGCCACCAAAAAATAAAATAAAGTTAACAACATTTAATATCATCTGGTATGGGCTTGGTGGTAGCATGAAAGCAGACCTGTCTGATGAGTTTCGTGATTCATGGTTAAAGGAATTTATTCAATCTGAGTATGCAGACCAAGATGTCATTTTATTTCAAGAAATTGTAGATAAGGATCGATTTATTAATCAAGTCATGGCCGGTTTCATGAAGTGTAAAAGTTATGATCATGATTATGAGCTTCATCAGCATGTGGTAATTTGTTATAAACCAAAATATAATTTCGAAACATTAAAGTTACAAGGTGAGTTTACTTTCCCGTTAGAGAATACAATTTCTGGGAAATCGCGTCCTGCTGTTCACGGAGTATTAAAAGATTCAAAGAATAATAAACTTTTATATTTACTAGGTGTTCATTTAAAAGCTTTTCCACAAGAAACGGATATTCGATTAAGTCAAAGTCAATCTATTGCCAATCAATTAAAAAATAACTCAGAAGGTTTACCGGTCGTAGTTTTTGGAGACTTTAACACACATATTAAAAAACTAACTGAAAGACAAAACGATGATTGGGTAGAGATTAATCAATTATTTAAAGACAATTTAGTTGAGCTAAAGCATGTGAATAATAAAAATGAGTTCACATTTCGTGAGTCACATAGGGGCTTTCATTTAGACCACTTTTGGATTTCAAATAATACTTTTGCCAGAAGTGGAGCAAAAGTTTGGAAGGCATGTAATCTACGAGACCGTGAAGCAAGAAGATTTAATGTCCTTAGCTTTTATAATAGATTTATTTCAGATCACTGTCCGGTCAGCATAGATTTGGAATTCTAATGTACAGGACACTTTCATAATGACTTTTTTTTAGCATTATTAAGTCTTACCTGTAACTGGAGGTATTAGGATCTCCTTATTTGGCAATTCAAACATTATCAACTATCGTTTATGTTATATGAAAAAGCTAAATATAAACGACGAAATAATGCCAGTTCAAGCCGACAATGGAACTCCATTACTTTGGGTTTTGCGAGATGAACTAAATAAAAAAGGCACAAAATTTGGTTGTGGTAAAGGATTATGCGGATCATGCACCGTCTTAGTTGATGGAGTGGCCACTAGATCTTGTGTCACTCCAATTGAAACTCTAATTGATAAAAAAATAACTACGATTGAAGGCTTGTCTGTAAATGGAGACCATCCATTACAAAAAGCGTGGAAAGATGAAAATGTTCCTCAGTGTGGATATTGCCAACCAGGTCAAATTATGAATGCGCTTGGTTTGTTAAAACTTATCCCAAAGCCCTCTAAAGAAGATATACGTAATCATATGGCTGGAAATATTTGTCGTTGTGGAACTTACCAGCGTATTGAAAAGGCTATTCTCATCGCGAGTAAATACTTGTGAAAAGAAGAACGCTGATTAAACTAGCTCTTGGAGCATCCGCTACAGGGTTATTGTTAAGTGTAGCCTATGATAAACGCTTTACCATTATTCAAAAAGTATCCAATTATATTGATAATAAAGATTTTGATCCCAATGCGTTTATTTTTATTCAGTCTGATGGCGCGATCAAAATAATTTGTCACCGCTCTGAAATGGGACAAGGAGCTCGAACTGCTATTCCTATGTTAATGGTTGAAGAATTGGATGTTACTTGGGAGCAAGTTCAAGTTGTGCAAGGTTTAGGAGATGCTAAATATGGAAGTCAAAATACAGATGGCTCTAAAAGTATTCGAGACTTTTACCTTCCTTTAAGAAAAGCAGCTGCTAGTGCCAGAGAGATGTTAGTAAGTGCGGCAGCACTCATTTGGGACGTACCTGATAAAGAATGTGATACTTTAGATGGCTTTGTTTTGCATAAAAAAACAAACCGTCAATTGGCCTATGGCGATTTGGTGTCTAAAGCTCGCCAAATACCAGTACCTAAGTTTCCAACTCTTAAAACTCCATCAGAGTTTAAGGTTATAGGAAAGCCTAAAGCAGGTGTGGATATAGCTGCTATTGTTAAAGGAGAAGCACAGTTTGGAATTGATGTAACGATACCTCAAATGCTCATCGCTAGTTTACTTAGAGCTCCGGTTCCAGGTGCAAAAATTAAAAGTATATTTAAAGAGGATGCCTTAAGTACTCCGGGAGTTGTTCAAGTCATTGAACTAGAAGAACAAGGAAGAAGTGTAAACGCGAGTGCTTCAGTGGCCGTTGTTGCCACAAACACTTGGGCCGCATTTTCTGGTAGAGCAAAATTAAAAGTTGAATGGGATTTTTTAGATCTCAAACGTGATCATAGTTCAAAATATCGAAATAAACTGGAACAAGAGCTCAATGGAAGTCAAAAGGCTCATCGAAGTGAAGGAAATATAAACCGAGGAAAGAAAAAATCATCTAAGGTCATTGAAGCAAGCTATCATACTCCTTACCTTGTCCATGCTCCTATGGAGCCCTTAGTGAGCACAGCTTATGTTAAAGAGGGCAGTTGTGAAGTCTGGGCCCCATGCCAAGATCCTCAAAGAGCGATGAAATTAATTGCAAAACTACTTGATATTAAAATTAAGGATATTAAATTTAACGTTACTTTTTTGGGGGGAGGATTTGGCCGTAAGTCTCAACCTGATTTTGTACTAGAATCAGTTTTATTATCAAAAAAATTAAAAAAGCCGATTAAAATTCAGTGGAGCCGAGAAGATGAAATTAAACATGGCTTTTATCACTCGGAGAGCTTGCAAAAACTACAGGCCGGTGTTGATGAGACTGGTTATCCTATAACGTGGCATCATAAAGCAGTTTTTCCAACTATCTTATCCGTTTTTATGTCTGGAGCAACGACACCTGCAGATTGGGAATCGGGGATGGGGGCCACTAATATGCCCTATCGAATTGAAAATATATTATGTGAAGTTGGATCTATTAGCAGCTCTGTACGTATTGGATGGATGAGAAGTGTTTGTAATGTATGGCATGCATTTGCAGTTAATAGTTTTGTGGATGAGCTGGCACTCAATGCAACAACAGACCCCATCGCTTTTCGTCTACGTCTGCTAGGCTCAGCAAAAGTTTTAGACCCAAATGATAATTTTCCACAAGATACTGGCCGATTGATTAAGGTCATTGAACGCACGAGAGATGAATTTGGCTGGGAAAACGCTTTAGCTATAGGTTATGGAAAAGGCTTTGCAAGTCATTATAGCTTTAAGAGCTATGTAGCGATTGCTATAGAAGTTAATGTAGCAGAGGGTGAAATTTCAATTAAAAAAGTTGTGTGCACAATAGATTGTGGAATCGCGGTTAATCCAGACAGTGTTCGGGCCCAAATGGAAGGTGCTATTGTTTTTGGATTATCAGCTGCTTTATACGGTAAGATAACTTTAAGAAAAGGAATTGTTAAACAAGGTAATTTTGATAATTATCCCGTTTTAAGAATGGATGAAATGCCTAAAGTCCAAGTACATATTATAAATGGAAATATCAATGTACCAACAGGAGTTGGTGAACCCGGAGTTCCACCTGTCGCTCCAGCATTGGCCAGTGCAATTTATTTTGCCACTGGGAAAAGACTTAGAGATCTACCTCTGAGGTTGAGTTAGTTTTAAAAAATCTTCCCATGCTTTTTTATCATTAAGATTAAACAAAATATTATTATCATCTATGTGAATGCGTGTTTGAGATTCAAGTTTATCAATTTGGTAGTCTAGTCGTGCATCCTCTGATTCAGTTGGGATTAAAGAGAGTTTTTTTAGGAATAGGTTATTTAAATATACTGGATGGCCTCCCTTATTTTCAAAGATGGGAATGTTGGCCATCGGCTTACTCGTTGAGGTCTTAGGGCATAATTGTAGCCATGTTTTTTTACTTGGGCATGGAACATCTATAGGCAATAAAAATGCTCCTGTTGATTGATTTAGGGCAAGTACAGGTGAAATAGCTTCTTGTAGCGAAGAAAAAGAACCTCGCTCTGGAGCTTTATTTATGAGCGTTTTAACTTCTAAGTTTTCATGTATGTACCAAGAGTTTAAGCTTTGGTTCAACCAGGGTATTTGTTGTAAAAATGATTCATTATGATAACCCAAAACTAATATAATTCTCTTAAAACCATTTGCTTTTATCCAGTTAAACTGTTGCTCAATCCATAGCTGACCATGGTATTTTAAAAGTCCTTTTGGTTGTCCCATGCGAGAGGACTTTCCTGCGGCTAAGATTATAACTGGTGTGTATGTAAGCTCCATATAAATAAATAATACCTGAGATCATAATCCCTAGCTAGCCTAGAAATACTATATACTTAGCTTTTCATACTAGACAAATAAGCTTTTTGACGATACATGTTACATAATTTAAGGGGTAAAAATGAGCTTTAATACCAATAACGACTATCTAGATACTAAAATAGGTCAATTTAACAAAGATCCTTCCGTGGCCACAATTTATATTGGAAATCTTGTTTATGATTTCACAGAAATTGAGATAAAGGACTTATTCGAAGAGTTTGGATATGTTAATTATGTAAAAATTGTAAAGGATAGCAAAACTCACCAAAGTACTGGTATTGGTTTCGTGCAAATGGCCCATCAAAGTCATGCACGACAAGCGATACGAGAACTAGATGGATCCAGTATAGATGATCGAAAAATTAAAGTCAGTATTGCCAAGGAACAAGATCAAAGCAGAACTGACGCTAAGGCAGCTAAGAAGAGAAGAAAGCCTTACAAAGCTTATGTGGCAAAAGCCGAGAGAGCTGTTCTTCCATGCGAGGTATCACCTCCTAAACAACAATCTTCCCATGAATAATCTTGTCTTACGCAGAATTCGTTATATTTTAGATTTTTGTGACAAGCAGATGATGGAAATATTTATGCTTGCAAACTTAGATGTAACACGTGAGCAGTTGAGTCAGTGGTTAAAAAAAGAGGATGATCCTGATTATAAAATTTGTAGGGATCACGAGTTAGCCCACTTTTTAAATGGCCTAATTAGTTTTAAACGTGGCCAAAGAGAGGGAGATCAACCTCAATCTGAGAAAAAATTAACCAATAATATCATCTTTCGAAAATTAATAATTGCATTTAGCCTTAAGTCTGAAGATGTGATTGTCATTTTACAAAATGCAGATTTGCGGGTGAGTAAACATGAGTTAAGTGCCTTTTTTAGGAAGCCGACCCATAAAAACTATCGTGATTGTAAAGATCAGATTTTGCGTAATTTTCTTACGGGGTTACAAATGAGAATAAGAAGTAATGATGCTTAGGCAATACTATTTATGAGAGCTTTTAGCAGTTTGTAGCTTTTGGTAACTCTCAATAAGACTAAGATGTTTATCTAACCCCAATAGATCCATATTCGTTTCAGTCAGCCCATAAAATTTAATATCACCACTAACAGAATCAATTGCAATATCTAGTATTTTATTTCCATACATTTTTGATAGGTTTGCACGGTAATCATCTAGGTTCAATTCATCATCCAAAGTAATATCTAGAACCACGTTAAGAACTTGGAAAAAAGAGAGTCTTTCACTTGAGTGATCATTAAAAGCAATAAACATTTCAACAAACTCTTTGGCTTCCTCGAGCTTTTTTAAACTAAGATTGATAAGACATTTAAGCTCACCAATAACCAGCTCCCCCCAGACAGAGTTCTCGTCAAAAGCGACCCCTATGAGTTCAGATACAGGCATATAAGCATCAAGATCACTCTCTGCTAGGTTTTGCACTAACTTATTAAGCGCTTCATCAGAGAGGCCGTGTAGGTTAAGAATATCCGATCGGTATTTTATGGACTGATTGTTATTATCCCAAATAAGGTCTTCTTTTGGGTAAATCTCTGAATAACCTGGAACCAAAACCCTACATGCACAGCTGCCTAGGTCTTCGTAGTCAGC
>JABJPQ010000366.1 GCA_018663815.1 Halobacteriovoraceae bacterium
GACGACGATGATGTCGTGGTTGTTACTCCTCCAGTAATTACGCCTCCTAGCGATGATGATGACGACGATGTTATCATTTATCCAGAAGTTGAGCTTCAAACAGCCTCAGATAGTTTTAGGCAAAGCACGAACGGATCAAAACTTGATATTCTCTTTGTTGTAGATAACTCAGGTTCAATGGCCGATGAGCAAAAAGCACTCGGAGCAAACTTTAAAGCTTTCATTAAAGAATTCATTCAAAATGATGTTGACTTTAAAATGGCCGTAACGACTACTGATACTAGTAGAAATAATGCTGGTAGAGAGTATAAAGATTCAATGCTTAGATTAACTTCAGAAAGATTGAAAAAAAACCAGTCTAGATTTCTTAAAGACTTTGCAAAACTTGTAAAAGTTGGAACTAGAGGATCTGGCTATGAACGTGGAATCCAAGCATCTGAAGTATTCTCAAATCGCTATGCCAATAGATGGATGAGAGATGATGCCTATTTTGTAATTGTGTATATGTCAGATGAGGAAGATCAGTCACGTAAAGCTGTTAAAAAACAGTTAAAACAAATACAAAAATGGAAAGATAATAATGGCCTTATCAAAGCGTACAGTATCGTTGACATGGTTCCTAATAGAAAAAGAGGACCCATTTATAGAGGGTATGCACGCTATAAAGAGATGAGTGATCTAACAGGTGGTGAAGTTGCAAGTATAAAAAGTGACTTTCACACTACACTTCTTAAAATGGGAGGTCAGATTGCGGACCTAACAAGACAGTTTCCGCTTTCACAAATTCCTTTTGATGCGAGTAAAGTAAGAATTTTCATTGATGACATTGAAACTAATGAATTTACTTATGATGCTGTAGCAAACTCTGTTAAATTTGATGAAAATGCTGTTCCTACAGCTGGATCAAGTATCAAAGTAACATATGATGTTGAGAAGTAATTAGCAGTTTTCGTTGTAATTATAATAGATTAGGTGGGAGATAATTATCTTCCACCTAGTTTTTAAAGAAAACTAAAGTTCTTAAAAGAGAAACCCGACAAGATTAGTAGTATTGAAATCTCCACGGATCAGGAAATTTTAGCATTAAGCATGGATTAGCTCAAAAGTACTTTTACTTATTGAGGAAGGTAATGCAAAAAATTTGGTTCGCACTTTTAGTTAGTATCGTTTCTATATCAACTCACGCTGGGGAGGAAGACCTCTATGATTTTTTATGGCTCGACCCAGACAAGACAGTCTATGTTCTACAAAATAAAATTTATCCAAAAGAAAAATCAATATACCTTGACCTAGGATACTTAACAAACCTTACCAGTACATTTCAAGATACGTTTGGGGCTCAGGTAAAAGTCGGCTATTTTATATCAGAAGAGTGGGCCGTAGAATTTAACTATCTAAAATATTCAAACTCTGACAATTCAACCTTAAAAGCTGTAAAGGATGTTACAGGTTCAATACCATTTATACGAAGACCTTTATCATCTTCTGCTTTATTTGCAATATGGTCCCCTTTTTATGGAAAGATAAATACCTTTAATAAAATTTATTATTTTGATTGGTCTTTTGGTCTTGGAGTTGGTTCTTATGAGGCAGAAAGTAATTTAAAATCAGCGACAACGACAGGTAAAGATCTTTTTGAGAATGAAAACTACACCTCATTTCTCATAAAAAGTAGCTTAAAGTTTCACCTTAATCGATCATTTCATATCGGGCTTGAATTTTTAAATACTAACTTTGAGGCAGCAACACCAAGCAATCCTAATAGTAAAAGCTGGGATCAAAACAACGATATTATTTTTAGCATTGGAGCATCATTTTAAATGAAATATTTTCTAACCATCATATTCATGACTCAATTTTGTATCCAAGTCGGTATTGCAAAGGAGACGAAGCTAGATCGATTATACAAAAAATCACTTCAACACTTTAAAGAAAAAGATTACTTCACAGCACTAGACCTAATAGCACATCGGTACAAGTATGTGACACCCGACCAAAACATCCAACATTATATTGAAACTCTTGTCGCACACACAGGAACGCATTACTTTAATACTTTTAGCGATCTTGAACTTAGAAAACTAAATATTCCCACAACAGACTTAATAATGGCTAAAAGAAATCTCTACTTAAGTAAATTTCGTTATGTTCACAAAAGACTAAAACGAATCCCAAAGGGACACAGACTATACTCAGAAGCATTACTTGTTAAAGGTACAGCTTATTTGATGAATAAAGAATATAGTAAATCCTTGAAAATTTACAAACAATGCTCAGACGTTGCTTATGGCTGGGAGAAAAGAACTGAGAATAAACAAAAAAATTATTTTGCTGTTTTAAAAGAAAGTTGCATTATTAATATTGCAAGAATTCATTATATGCAAAAAAACTATGAACTAGCGATTAGAAATTATGAAGACATTCCTAAAAAGTCATTTAAATGGCCTTATACATTACTTGAAAAAGCATGGGCTTACTATTACATTGGAAATTACAACCGTTCATTAGGTATCCTTTTAACATACAACTCTCCACTACTAGAGAGCTATTTCACTCCAGAGGCAGAAGTTTTAAAAGCTCTCAGTTATTTTAAATTATGTCTCTATGAGGATGCCTTAACTGTTATTGATAAATACTACACAACATATGCACCAAGGAGTAGTCAACTAAAAAAAGTCATTCGGGGACAAAACTCAAAAGATCTCTATTACTTTAATTTAATGTTTTCTCCACTTGTTCACTCTGAAAAAGAAAATAAATTTCTAAGAACTCTTATTACGCAAATGTCTAAACGAATTAAATACAATTTAGACCTTAACTCATTTTATAAAATGAATGAGGAAATTTACCGTGCTAATAAGGGAGCGAACGTAAAGCTACTATTACGTATGCAAAGAGACTTAAAAGAACAAATAAATCATTACGTAAAAGTCTCCACTTATAAATTCATCAATGAGATTCACTCCCTTTCTTCTGAGATGTTTAACTTAAAACTAGAAATTTTATCTCGTAAAAGAGATCTCGCTTACAAAAACAAAACATTTAAAAATAATCGTAGTCGAGGAAACTTTAACAATATCACCAGAGAAAAGCACCAGGAATTCTGGACTTTCAAAAGTGCATTTTGGGCCGACGAACTTGGTGACTACTCATTAGGTTTATCATCGACCTGCAAAACAAGAAGGATTAGGCAATGATAAAAATCATTCTGTTTCTGGTCATCATTTGTGGATCTTTTTCAACCTTTGCGCAAAATAAAAAGGTTGTTTATAAATACAAAGAATATGAGAAGTTTGACTTGGGAGATTTAGAAATAAAAGGAAGTATTATTGCACCAAATGATATTTCTGTTAAATCAAGAAGAAGAAAAATTTTTGAAAGAAAGCTTCTCAAAAGAGATGACTTTAATAAAAAAATAATCGAAGAAATTAAGTTTTTAAGATAATAAGGAGTAAAGCATGAGTGACACAAATCAAAAAGCGCCCAATGAATTGGTAACGGAGGTCCCTTCGAATCCAGTACAGGAGCTCAACCCGGTTCAAGGATTTGCAAAATTTATGGATGATGGTGGGGTCTTTATGTGGATAATATTAGCCATTTGGATCTTTGGTATTATCATCGCCGTTGAAAGAATTAAAAGTCTCTTTGAGTATGATGTCGATGGCACAAGCCTAATGAATGAAATCAAAAAAGACGTACTCACAAATGAAGTCCAAAATGCGATTCAAAACTGCTCTACTAATAAAGCGCTACTCTCCGGGATTTTACGTAACGGACTAAAAAGAGCAAATCAATCTAAAGAACAAATTCAAGATGCTCTAGAAGCAAGTATGTTGGAGTCAATTCCACACGTTGAAAAAAGGCTTGGTTACCTCGCCCTTATTGCCAACGTTTCGACTTTAATCGGACTTCTGGGAACAATCTACGGACTTATTCAATCATTTGCCGCTGTTGCCTCGGCTGATCCTGCTTCAAAAGCTGAGTTGTTAGCACTAGGTATTTCTAAAGCCATGAACACAACGGCATTTGGTCTTATCTCAGCAATTAGTATGATGGTTCTTCATCAATTACTTACTGGAAAGGCTGAAAAAATCCTAAGTGATATGGAACATTTTTCTGTTAAGTTGGTTGACTTATTATCAACACGTAAAAACTCTCCTGTCGATATAAAAACAGATGCAGCTTA
>JABJPQ010000370.1 GCA_018663815.1 Halobacteriovoraceae bacterium
AAATGTTTCGGTTGTTTTTATTAACAAATCGAAAGGACTCGTTTGAGCTAAAAGCGATAGGCTTGTATTTAAGTGAATTAACTGGTTTATATATTGTTTTGAGATTATCGCTCAGGGTTGTAGACATCGATTCTTGAATTTCATAGTAGTTATAAAGAGCACTATGGAAATCTTGGTGAGCTTTTAAAAATAATGCCTTTGCTTCTAAGAACTCTTGAGAACTCACTTTCTTAAGAGACATCTTTTCTTTAGCAAGACGATAAATAAAAGAGGTGTGGCTAAGGTGTTTCTTGTATATTCTTACTGTTTTGTTTTGTCTTGCTAAGTTGAAGTAGGTTTGAATAATTTCTAGCCTGAGCTCCCTTTTATTTTCAACAAAGTTTTCTTTCGTTCTTTTGTAGGTTTCTTTTGAGTTGAGATAATCCAGGTAGTCTTTTCCCCAATTGAAAAGTGTGTAGTCTTCAATCTCTAAGCCAACTGCGCCAGTTGGAGTCTTGGCTGAACTTGCATTGTCTTTATTATCTCGGTAGAAATTTTCAGTGAAGTGATCGCTTGTTGTGGCCATGGTTAAATTTAGCTTGGGAAAATAAAAATCGTCGTGAGCATCTTTGAGTATGATTTCATTAAGCTGAATCTGATATTGTCGCGCTTTTTCACTTGTGTTCTTTCTAAGGCCATCACCGATAACATCATGCAGACTAATTGCGACGGCATTATCGGTAAGGTTTTCCATTATTTTATTTTGCTTGATATCCTTTTCCAACTGCTCCAAGTCGGTTTGTGCTGATGCCAAAAAAGTCGAGGATAGAAGGAAAAAAAAGTAAATCCAGTGCATTATCGTCCTGTGTTTGCGTGTATGCACTAGGATTCTAACATTGGACTTTAGAGACTGAAAAGATAAAACTTAATGAAATGAGTGGGATAAAAGATTTAGAGACTAATCCCTGGACAACCTTTTCTGACAATATTTTCTTCCATTGCTTTTATACGTATTGATGTAAGTTTGAGATTATTTTTAAGCTCTGATCTGTTTAGCTTTAACTTTTGTTTACTCACTTGTTGTTGAGGTTTTAATTTATCTTGTAGTTTTTGATTCCGAAGTAACATTGAGTTTAATTTTTGCTGTACTTGTAGTTTTTCACTTCTTTCTTGCAATAAGCCCTTGCACCTTCTGGAGATAACGGGATCGGTAATTATGTCTTTTATAGTTTCTAACCCGGCGTGGCATAAACCGAGCGTTGTTAATAAAAGGCTGAAAATAAGTAATAATTTCATGATTTCATTATATCAAAAATGGTTAAAAGGTGTAGATAGTAAAAAATGATCATAACTACTAGCTTTTAGGTGAATTATTTCTGAAAAAAGGGTATATAAATACTTATTCTTTGTTAATTAAAGTGGTTTATTATGTCGAATTTCTTAATTCTCGTTCCTGCTCGTTTTGGATCTTCAAGATTCCCAGGTAAACCTCTCGCTAAAATTTTTGATAAGCCCATGATTCAATATGTTGTCGAAAACTGTCAAGCTTCTGGTTTTGATTATGCAGTTGTTACAGATGATCAGAAAATTGAAGATGCAGTTATCGCTTTTGATGGAAATGTCGTTCGAGTGGATGATGATGTTCCAACAGGATCGGAGAGGATTGCTCTTGCTTATGATCGTTTTTACGCTCATAAAAATTATCAGTATATCATTAACGTGCAAGGTGATGAACCACTTTTAACTGGATCGATCATTAAGGATTTAGGAAGTTCTCATGCAAGTTCTCCTTTTGATATTTATACTGCAGTTAAGGAAAGATCTGCTAGTGATGAGGAGTTTTTAAATCCAAATATTGTTAAGTGTGTAAAATCGAAATTGTCTGATCAGTGTTTGTACTTTTCAAGGCAACCAATACCGTTTGATCGTAATCAAGAGATGAAAACTTGGTATCAGCATATCGGGGTGTACTCCTACAAAGTTGATGCTTTGAAATCATTTGTGACTATGCCTCAATCAGAATATGAAAAAATAGAAAAGCTAGAGCAATTAAGAGCACTTGAAAATGGCTTAACCATTGGTGCTAAAACAATAGATGTAAACTTATACGGTGTTGATGCACCTGAAGATATAAAAAAAATTGAAGGAGTTCTGGGTGAACAAAAGAAATAAAAAGTATATTTTTATCACTGGAGGAGTTGCTAGCTCGTTAGGAAAGGGACTTGCTGCTGCAGGTATTGCTTCTTTACTTGAAAGAAGAGGCATTAAAATAAATATGCTTAAAATGGATCCTTATATAAACGTTGATCCGGGAACAATGAGTCCAACTCAGCACGGAGAAGTTTTTGTTACTGATGACGGTGCAGAGACAGATTTAGACTTAGGCCATTATGAACGGTTTACCAGCTTAACTCTTTCCAAAGAGAATAACTTTACTACAGGACAAGTTTATCTTCAGGTAATTGAGAATGAGCGTGAAGGAAAATATCTGGGTAAAACAGTTCAAGTTGTTCCTCATATTACAAATGAGATTAAACGACGTATTGATGTTGCCGCTGAGGATTGCGATTTACTGATTGGAGAGATTGGTGGAACCGTTGGCGATATTGAGTCTCTTCCTTACATGGAAGCCATTAGACAATTTTCACATGATGTTGGTCATGAAAATGTTATTTTTATTCACCTTGTATTGATACCTTATCTCTCTGTTGCTGGAGAGTTAAAGTCAAAACCCGCTCAACATTCAGTAAAAGAGTTGAGAGGGATTGGCTTGTTCCCAAATATTATTTTATGTCGTGCTGATCGAGAAGTTGATAAAGGTATTTTGGATAAGATTTCGCTTTTCTGTAATGTTCCAAGGAAAAATGTTTTTCAATCCCTGGATCTTGATTCAATTTATAAAGTCCCACTTGAGTTTCACAAACAAGGTTTGGATTCAATTATTTGTGAGCTACTTGGGATTTGGTCGACAACACCAAACATCAAAGAGTTGGAGCAGGTCGTTTATAATATTCAAAACCCAACCGCTGTTGTGAAAATAGGGGTCGTAGGGAAGTATACTGATCTTATTGAATCTTATAAATCTTTAGATGAGGCTTTGAGGCATGGAGCTATTCAAAATCAAGTTAAGCTTAATATGATCTATATCGATGCTGAAGATCTTGAAGCAGGTAGTATAGAGCAGTTGAAAGGAGTAGATGGAATTTTAGTTCCTGGTGGTTTTGGTGAAAGAGCGTCGGAGGGAAAAATAGCTGCAATTCAATTTGCTAGAGAAAATAAAGTTCCTTTTTTCGGTATTTGTTTAGGTATGCAACTTGCTCTGGTTGAGTTTGCTCGTAATGTAGCCGAAATTAAAAATGCAACTTCGATGGAGTTTTCTAAAAAAGGAGAATTTGTCGTTCATTATATGGAAGGACAGTCAGAGGATGTTTCTAAAGGGGGCAGTATGCGACTTGGAGCTTATGATTGCTCTTTAGAAAAAGGAAGCTTAGCCAATAAAATTTATGGTAAATCAAAAATATCAGAAAGACATAGACACCGATTAGAAGTTAATAATAAATATAAAGATCAAATGAAAAAATCAGGAATGGTTTTTTCTGGAATAAATACCAAACTTGATTTGGTGGAGGTTATTGAACTTACTGATCATCCTTATTTTATTGCTTGTCAGTACCACCCCGAATTTAAGTCAAGACCATTTAATCCACACCCATTATTTAAAACATTTGTAGCAGCTTCAAGAGAGAAAAAGGAAAAGAATGACAACTAAAATGGATTTTTTTATTGGCCCTTGT
>JABJPQ010000333.1 GCA_018663815.1 Halobacteriovoraceae bacterium
AGTACTAAATCTTAAAAATAAATCCGTCTCTTCTCCTTCATTTTGTAAAAAGCTAGCAACTGTAAAATTTTTTAAACTTTTGCTTAGTTTGAATTTTCCATAAGCCCCTGACCCTCTGGCATGCACTACTCTTTCAGGAATTCTTTCTCTATTAAAGTGTGCTAATTTTTCAATAAGGTGATTATCTGAAATAGCTATTGGTCCATTAGGCCCGATTGTTTGACTATTCTCATCATCACTTATTGGCATACCTGAAGATGTTGTAAGTTGTTTTTTCGACATAAATACTCCTTATGTTTGATTTTTTTCTTAGTACTAATATCGCCTATTTTCTCACATAGATAAAATATTACATTTCTATCTATTGATAGACTGTGACTTACATGCTATCATAAATTCATGACCTTAACTCAACTTGAATACATTGTTGCTGTAAATCGTGAAGGTAATTTCAGGCGTGCCGCTCTTTCCTGTTTCGTAACTCAACCAACCTTAAGTGCACAAATTCATAAAGTTGAAGATGAATTAGGTGTGATAATCTTCGATAGAACAAAGTCTCCGACAGTTCCAACCGAAATTGGTAAAAAAATAATTAAACAGGCCATGTTAGGTCTAGGTGAAATTTACAAAATTCCCGAATTGATACAAGAAGAAACGGGAACACTCCAAGGCTCATTGAGAATCGGAATTATACCTACAATCTCTCCTTATTTGACACCACTATTTTTAAAACCTTTTTGTGAAAAATATCCAGAGGTTGAGCTTTCACTTTTAGAACTCCCTACAAAAGAATGCTTGCATAAACTTAGTAGGGAGGAAATTGACTTTGCTATTTTAGCCACTCAAGAAGAAGGACAGAATTTATTACAAGAACATATATATGATGAAGAGCTTTTCCTTTTTATTAACAAAGAAAATGTGCTCTATAAGAAAAAGAAAATTTCCACCAAAGATATAAATGCAAAAGAAATATGGTTGCTTGAAGAAGGTCATTGCTTGCGGGATGAAATCATTGAAACTTGCAAGTTAAGAAATCAAATAAATATGCGTCCATCAAAAGTAGATTTTAGAGTGGGAAGCCTAGAATCCTTAAAATACATCGTCCAAGATACTTATGGATACACACTTCTCCCCAAGCTTGCTACGTTACGCCTTAGCAGGAGTGAGTTTAAACTTGTCCGGAAGTTTTCAGGAAAAACTCCCCCATCGAGATCAATTTATTTAACAAAAAACAGGGCTCATTTGAAATTATCTTTAATCAATGCTTTTAAAAATGTCGTGTTACAATCTACAATGAAAGCACTCGCTTCGAAAGATCTGAAAGAATAATTTACGATGGTGTGGGTGGCTCCTATAACTTGTTAAAGTTGTGGAGCGATTTCGATCAAAGACGACAGAGAATTACAACGTTTTTATTTTTGGACTTGCTTATGAAATTCTTTGAATACCTCTGAGGCTTTCTCTCCCTCACACCATCTTTTAACAGCAGTAGCATTAAACTTATGGGCCTTGCCAACGAGAATGGCTTGATCAAAACATTCTCCAGCCCCCCAATAAATATAACTGGCGAGGCGATCTTTAATACAATCCGTTGGAGATAGAATTTTTATTTTTGTCCCTTCAAACTCTTGTTCATCCTCTTTAATGTTATAGTCCTCACCTATTCCAAGTGGTCCTGATGGAAACTCAATAAACAAATGATCACACTTAGGGTGAATATAATTTTTGCCATTCTTTATAAAACCAATATTTTTCATTACCTCTGGAAGTTTTTCTTTTGAAAGATTTTGAATGATGAAGTCTAAATCACCTGACTCATAAGCGCCCTCTGTATAAACTGAAACAACAGCGCCTCCAACAAGAACAGCATCAAATCCATTATCAGCTAAATGTTTTCCAACAAACTTCCAAAGCTCTTCTTCGGTACAAGTTTTTAAATTGATACTCATTTATTCACTTTTCGAATTACGTACTTCCCAGCTTTTCTTGGCCTTCTTCTTGTCGAGAAAATTTCTTCTTTTTCTTTAAGAGGAATTGAATCATATATGACTTTAACTAATTCTTTAAATGGTTTCACTATAGCACCATTCTTCAAATTGAATTTATAGACACGAGTCCGACCTTGCAGTTTGGAAATTATTATTCCAGCCTCTTCAAACCGATCAAATTGCCTCTGAACTTGACTAAGAGAAACTTTAAAGTCTTTGGCTACTGCTGAGGGGTACGATTCACCATAATGGAAAAGGTGTAAAAAAATTTTCTGAGCGGTTTTTGAACCTAAGATTTTATCTAACATTAGTATATACTATTATATATTCCAAAATACCACAACCCTTATTAGGGGTGATATCACCCATTTAAGGGGTGGCTACTGTGTCTCCGCTTAATAAATAATTAATAACAGAGTTTATTGATCAAGCCGCTCCCCCAAATGGTATAACACCGGAACACGCTCCAAAATTAATGCTCTTTAAATCCTATTTTTTTGTAAATAGAGATGGCCGGTTCATTTCCATCTGTAACAAATAAACAGCACTCATTATAACCAGCTTCCTTTAATCGCATCAAACTCTCTTTAATAAGTTTTTTTGCATAACCTTTGCCTTTCTCTGAAGCTCTCGTCATTGAAAAGGTGAGTAGTGGCATTTTTTCCTCTTCATACCATGTGTAGATAATTGCCGATGCGACTTTTTCTACTCCAATAAGAAGACAAGCAGAAGAGATTGGTTTTCCATATTTTCCGGCCAAAGTCCCCTTCATCTCTTCAACGGCATCCTCTTTGGATTCACCATCATAATCAATTGTTCCTCGATATGCTTCATACATGACTTCACCGAGGGCGACCACATCGTTATCTTTTATTATTTTCACGTCCTGAAATCGATCTAAAGTTAACTTCTCTAGTTTAATTTTCATTAATAATCTTTTCATCTAGCTCCTCTCTTTCAGTGAATAAAAGCACTCAAAACGAATAGGTTTTCTACCATTTGTAATCGCTGTCTTATAAGATGGAGTATTTTGAGAATCTATAGTCCCCCAAATAAAATCACCTTTACGAGTAAATTTTCTAACAAACTTTCTCTGAATAGCCTTAGCAATCCCCTTCCCTTTAAAATCTTTCGTAATAAAAATTTCATTAAAATAAACTCCATCTTGTCCTAGAAATTTACTTTTTTCTCCAGCAATTAAACCAATTTTTTGCCCATCCATAATGACTACTTTTAAAAGATTGTCATTTATAGAAGCTTGCATTTCTTCCTTACTGTTAACTGTTACCCTATCTTTTAGCTCACTTTGAGAAGTATGGAATTCTTCGTAACCACCCTTATACCATTCATAATAAGAATCATCCTTGATATTTTCAAAAGATAGCTTATGTTCTAAGGGCCAGTCTGAAATTTCCAACATCTGCCTATTGGTTGATACAAGGTAAGTTGAGCCTATCAAGTGATCATTGATTTGTTTTTTACACCAAAAACGCAAATGTCTCGGTTGGAAGATAGAAAACATATTCTTACAGTGCTTGTCATAAATTACAAGAAGCTCTTTTTCTGACATTTTCATATTTGGTTGTATTTGGACAAAGGGAAGTTCAACATTTCCTCCCTCATGTCTAATTCCACAAATTATTTTTTGGCCTCGGCCTAAATCAATAATTTTTTCAGAGAAATCATCTAATACAGCACTCGGTATTTTATAGTGATTTAAACGTGCCTTCTTCGTTGCTTCACTATTTAAATCTTCTAATTCTTCCCTGATATCATCTTTTAAAGAATCGATAGCGAGGCGTCTATCTATGCTCAAGCAAGATAGATCAAACGTTTCAAGTTCAGCGTTTGCAAACGCCAACAAGTCTTCTTCATTTAATTTCATAAAATAATCCCTTTTAAGTTTAATACATTAATAAAAGGGTAAGTTGAGTAAGATAATTACTGATTTAAAAACCCAAGAATACCCTTGTGAAAAA
>JABJPQ010000422.1 GCA_018663815.1 Halobacteriovoraceae bacterium
CATCAGATCATAATTTTCAGTTTAGACATATTAAAGACAAATATCTTGCGATGGTAGGGAAAAATCCTAAAAAGCCACTCTTTGATAAAGATACCATACAATGGATGATGGATAACGGTATCACTGGCCATAGAATCCTTAAAAATGTTTCAACAGCGAAAGGTAAAGAATTAAATGCTCTCGAGGTAGAGGCAGCTGAGTTGGCAGATAAATTAAAAAAAGCAATAACGAAAGAAACGGACCTGAGTAGGCATGCAAATAAGAGTAAAGATGGCGTCGCTTCAATACATGAACGGGACATCATAGATTTAAAAAAGGCAAAAGAAGAACGAAACGTGATTGAGAAACGACTAAGAGAAGTAAAAAATATAAAAGATCCCTTAAGGGAAGAACTTAGACTCGAAATAGTATCTAAAAAAGATTTTATTAGAAATAGTCTAAACATTGGGAAAGATAACCCTCAATTAGCTGATGCAGATTGGAGAAAATTTGAAAATCTCTCAGCTAAAGATCTTGCAAAAAGAGGGTTAACAGGTGATGAAATCGATGAGCTACTTGTAGATAAGACAATACCAGGGATAACCAATTTGCGCAGTTTAACTGATGAAATAAGATTGGCAGAGGAAACCCTAGCTCAAAATAAACTGATCCTGGAACAATTTAAACCCAAGAAAAGTGCTTCCGCAGGAAGAATACAGGTAAAAAATTCAGATAAAACAAGAGAAATACAAATTAATAAAAGCGATGAATTTTCTCCTGAAGAAACTCAAAAATTAATAAGGTTTCAAAATGACGATTTGGAATTAAGAATTCAAGAACTACAACTTGCTAGATTGCCTTACCGTCGCAGAGAGGTTTCATGGGCAAAAAAGCAGAATGAATTCAGAGAGAATCAAAGAATAAGACATAAAGCAATTCAAACTGAAAAGGAAACTATTCAAAAACGAATCGATGAAAATAAGAATCACTTATGGTCTGACGAGTATCGCGATATCACGCAAATTGTAAATAACTTGAGAAGATCAGGTGGTAGTTATTCATGGAGGAAACCAGATAGTTCTTACATAACTATCTATAATGATCGTAGTCTAAACACGAGTGACGAAGCACAGTCGCTTATTGCAAAACTTCAAAATATCGTTTCTAATAAATCTGTAATTGAAGCAGTTATTTCTGAAGATGAACTAGCATTAAAAACTATCACAGATGAAGCAGATCAAATTCAAAAACTCCTAAAAGAACAAGGCTATCCCATAAAGTAATTTTTTTCTCTCTGCCAGCCTAAATATTATTATATGTATTCTTAAGATATACTCACAACACAATACTCACGTTGACTACCATTAATTTCAACCTCAAACCCATCCCCCGCTTGCAGACCCAGAGCCCCATCACCAATAGGGGAAAATACTGAAATCACCAAGACAACTTCGGAGCAAATTTTAAGCATGGTGCCACCTGCGGTAGGTGCAATAAAGTACTTCCTTTGCTGCCCATTAAGCTCTATTTCGACTAATGAGCCAATAGAGACAGAATCAGATGAAGTGCTAATATCGACACCGCAGATAAGCTCAAGCTCTTGTTCTAGCTCTGTGACACGTAACCTTTGACCACCGGCCAGGTAATTAGCCTCCGTGGCCCTTGTATCGTATTTCCCGTCAGACTTAAGATCACCATTTTGGACTAAATCTTTCGTTTTTTTATAGCTGTCTTGCATCTGTGCCAGCTCGTTTTTAGCCTTCTCAATTAATTGGTTTAAAATATTTTGCTTATCCATAGCTATCCTTATACATTCAATACACAAATTATATCGTTAACAAACAAAGAAAACAAAAAGAAAGTGAACTATGAGCATACTTTGCAACCTCCAAAATATTAACTTAGCCTTTGGGCAAAAAATTATCTTTGATAATGCAAAATTCACCCTTAATAAGGGTGATAAAATTGGTCTGATCGGATTAAATGGCCAAGGCAAATCAACCCTTTTTAATATCTTAGCTGATAAGGTTAATCCTGATACTTCCCAACCACCATTCATTTTTGATAAGAACAAAGAGTTGTTCACCCTATTCTATGTCCCTCAAGAGATTGATGTTCATGGCTTCACTGATTTAAATATCAATAATTTCTTCCTCTCCTTTTATCCTGAGTTATATCAACTTCACCTCAAACTTGAACAGGTTAGTCATATGCTCACTGAGGATTACACCAACGAAAAACTACTAGATCAACAACAAAACTTACTAGACAAGTACGAATCCCTGGATGGCTGGAATATTGAAAATGCTTATAATAGCTATCTCAATTATTTTGAACTTGATAATAATGCAATGGAACTTAAAGATTTAAGCGGTGGCGAACAAAGAAAACTCGCGCTAAGTATAGGTCTATCCAGTAAAGCAAATCTAATCCTATGGGATGAGCCCACCAATCACTTGGATGTTGAGACAATTGAAAAATTTGAAGATGAACTCATGAGTTCAGACAAAACTTTTATGGTTATAAGCCATGATAGATACCTACTGAATCATGTGACAAATAGAATTATTCATATTGATCGTGGTTTGATCACAAGTTTTAAAGGAACCTACCTAGCCTATCTTGAGCACTTAGAAGAAAAAGAAAAAGAGCGTTTAAAAAATCTTAACACACTGGAAAATAAACACCGACGTGAATTGGCGTGGATGCGTCAAGGAATAAAGGCCAGAGGAACAAGGTCAAAAAAAAGAGTAGAGGGCTTTGATAATATCAAGTCTGAAATAACAAACCTAAAAGCCAAAAGTAGAAAAGTTGCTAAGCTTAGTCTTACTCATAGTGGAAAAAAATCTAAAAAACTTATTGAGCTTAAAGATGCGACAATTGGCTATGATGAAAAAATCCTTTTCAATGAATTAAATATCACTTTATACAAAAAAGATAAGATTGCCTTAATTGGACCAAATGGAGCAGGTAAAACAACTTTAATAAATGTTTTAAGAGATCAGTTGGCACTTAACTCTGGAAATCGAAAAGCGTTAGACGATCTAAAAGTTATTACCTTCGACCAAAAAAGAGAATCCCTGGATCCCGACAAAACACCCTTTGAGGTTGTTGGGGATGGACAAGACTTTGTTCACCTGGGAGACGGATCACAAAAACACGTTATGTCTTACTTAGAAAATTTTCTTTTCTCGAGAGATCAAATTAAACGTCCTATCTACACCCTCTCAGGTGGTGAAAAAAACCGCTTGCAGTTGGCCATGTTTATGAAGCAATCCGCGGATCTATGGATCTTTGATGAGCCAACAAATGATTTAGATATTGAAACAATAGAGATTTTAGAAAAAGAGCTTAGTGATTACCAAGCAGCAGTTCTGATTATTGGCCATGATCGAGCATTCTTAGATAATGTATGTAAAACAACATGGCTAGTGCAGGATAAAAAGATTGAAATTTTTGAGGGTGGCTATTCACAAGTAGCACCTTACTTACATGCCTTAGAGCTTGAAAAAAAACTACCTGTAAAAAAGTCCAAAGATCCAAGCACTGAGAATGTAACAAAAGAATCTAAACAAAAAATGTCTTATAAAGAAAAAGAGCGTTGGGATGTAATCGAGGACGAAATTTTTAAGCTGGAAGAAAGTATTGAAAATTATAAAGCTAAATTAGCTGCGTTTGACTTTAGTTCACCCAATGATGAGCTAAACCAACGCTATGATAAATTAAATACTGAATACAAAAACGAAGAATCTCAATTAGAAAAAGTTTACAAAGAATGGGAAGAGCTCTCTAAGAAAGAAGTATAAAACAAGATTAAACCATCAAATTTTATACTTGCCTTTAAGGCCATAAACACGTGTTTGATTATTATATTTGCGATGGACAGATAAATTAACTTTCAAATATTGCCCACTTTTTTTATATTTTGCGGGGAAGTTTAAGCTACCAATTAATAAATGGTAAACTCCCTCATTGTAAAACATATTTTTCTCTTCAATTGCAAATTGTCCTAAAAAGACTTCTTGATTGTCGGTGGTATTATAATTATGCAGGGAGATAACAAAATCTGTTTTTATTTTTTCTTCAACAAATTTAGCGTTTTCTTCCTTCACTTCTAAAATCAGATCTTCTCCCGAGTTACGTACTTTGCCTAAGTGGAGATTTTTATAAGCAAACTCATCAATAACATTCAGGATTTCGATGTCAAAAGTATTTCCAATGCGGTTTACTTGGTAGTCAATCAAAGCACCGTTATAGCTAACAACTTGTAAGTCTCCATCTTTAACAGATATTGCCAATCTATTGGTAGCATATGTCCAAAAATTTTCATTCGCAGACCAGCTTAACCCGACGTTGTACTCCACACTATATTTGTAAAGATAATACCAATCTCTAATCATAGAATCAGGGTGAAAAAGCTCTTTTGCACCAAACATTTTCTGCCAGTAATTATTAAAAAGGATGAGATTTTTATCTTTTAAATCCTC
>JABJPQ010000135.1 GCA_018663815.1 Halobacteriovoraceae bacterium
CAATAAAAAGAAGTTCGCATTTTTGTAAAATAAAATCTCTGGTACCGTAGGTTTGATTCTCAATCCAAGCAAATAGTTTTACGGAATTTCGGTAAGAGTAAACAAAGAAAATGATACCAACAATGACTAAGAGTCCCTTTCGTCCCAATACATCTGCAATCCAAAAGATTTCAGGTTTACTCACTACGGCCTGGGCCATTGCAGCGGGAGAAAACAAGAATAAAAAAAAAAGCCACTTATTCATTTTTAAACAATCCTCTTGGAATTTTTGTTCCCTTTTTTTCAATACTCTCTACAAACTTAGGAATAAACCCAGAGGCCATATACTTACCAAGAATTTTTCCTTTCGCTCCAATTCCATCTTGCTTGAAAACAAAGATATCTTGCAAAGTAATGACTTCACCTTGCATACCTCCAACCTCAGTTATATTCATTATTCTTCTTGAGCCATCTTCAAGCCGTGATTGCTGAATAATCATATGAACAGCTGAAGCAATCATTTCTTTAATCGCCTTAGGAGAAATTCCTGTTCCTGCGTACTGAACCAGAGTTTCAAGTCTAGAAATACAGTCTCTTGGCGTATTTGAGTGAACAGTTGTCATCGAGCCATCATGTCCTGTATTCATCGCTTGAAGCATATCAAGTGTTTCACCACCTCTACACTCTCCAACAACAATTCGATCGGGTTTCATTCTTAAGGTTTGTTTTACTAAACATCTTATATCAACCGCTCCCTCTCCTTCCAATGATGCCGGTTTGGTTTCTAGTCTTACGACATGATCTTGTGGAAAATTTAGTTCGGCTGAGTCTTCACAAGTAATTATTCTTTCATTAGAGGGTATAAAAGAGCCCAATACATTTATAAGTGTTGTCTTACCTGAGCCTGTCCCCCCAGAAACGACAATATTTCGATGTGATTGAACAGAGATTCGCAAGAAATCGGCCATATTGGTTGTCATAGAGCCAAAATCAACAAGGTTTTTATAGGTTAATCTTTCTTCTGGAAATTTTCTAATCGTGATCGTGCCACCATCAAGAGCACAGGGTTTAATAATGGCATGGACTCGTGATCCATCTTTTAATCTGGCATCAACATAAGGTGTTTTTTCATCAATACGTCGCCCAACCTGTGAGACGATTCGTTCAATAACATTTAAAACCTGTCTATCATTCGTAAATGTAATTTCTGATCTTATATTTTTTCCTGATTGTTCATAATAAATTTTTTCAGGGCCAACAACCATTATCTCTGAAACGGTTTTATCTGATAATAAATCCTCAAGAGGTCCTAACCCAAGGGCTTCATCTAAAATTTGTTTCACAATA
The DNA here is from genome assembly GCA_018663815.1 of Halobacteriovoraceae bacterium. Taxonomy (GTDB): domain Bacteria; phylum Bdellovibrionota; class Bacteriovoracia; order Bacteriovoracales; family Bacteriovoracaceae. The sequence continues at coordinate 1,327 of JABJPQ010000135.1, forward strand.
CTATTCATATCATCACGAGAACTTAAAATGGCTTTCGTATCTTCTTTCCCTAATAACTCAACCACAAGTTTCTTGGTACGCTCTCTTAAAATAAGCTGGGCTTGCTCATCACTGGAGTCTTGTTTTTTCATGTCCATTTCTTCTACCAAGGCTCGGTGAATTCTTGATTTCAAATCTGTCCATGGGTCTCGCCCAGATTTGCCAGAAGAACTTACCTTGCCTCCTGTTTTCTTTTTAGCAGTTGCCCCTTCGGGTTTTTTTAATTTTGCCAAAGCAGCCAATACATTTTTTTGTTTTAATTTTCTTACAAACTCAATAACCCCTTGAGAAAAAGGTGAGTTTTTTGAAATGGTCATTAAAGCCGCAGATGAACTTAGCGCTCTAATGCAGCCTTGATCATCTTTTGGGATCGCTGAAAAAACGGGTTTTCCAATTTGTCTGCCTACTGTTTCGGGAGTGACAGGATGCCCTTTTTGAAATTGGTTAAGTAGAATAAAGATCATCTCTTTTGGAAATAACAAAGTAATTAAATCAGAGTATAGTCTTTTGGATTGATTAACGGCCAAAAGATCTGGCGTAACAACAATCGATATCATCGTTGAATACTCCATGGCCTTCAAAGCTAAATCAGTAAGCTCTGAGCCTGCATCAATTATAATAACTGGATAAAGATTTGTTATTGCCTTTAACGCTTTTCCTAGTCCATCAGCATTAATATCGCCAGCAATTGTTGTATCATTTGGCATCCCAATATAATGCACGCCCATCTTATGTTGGCCAACAAACATATTTATTGTTTTTGGATCAATCGATCCATTAAATTCAGATAAGTCTTTGAGATTTTTTTTTGACCGCATACCCGTAATTATATTTTGATCCCCACAAGCCACTTGATCAAAATCAAGCAGGAGTGTTTTTTGTCTGTTCTCTGCTGCAAAAGCAAAGGCTAGGTTCGCGGCTATTTGGGATTTTCCAACCCCACCTTTACCTCCGACAATAGTAATAATATGCCCTGCCATTAACGCTCTCTTTTTCTAAATTTTCTTCTTATTTCTGACGTTCCCTTAGAAGCGGACTCTAGTATCTCTGGCGTTATAAAAACAACAAACTGAGATTTTGCGGTTGTATAACTTTTAGATCTTAATAACTGGAAAAGGGGTGCCGATTGAACTGTGCCCTCAGCCTCACTTGCCTTTACTGGGTCAGGGTCAAGTTTATCATAATCAGTAGAGGAGTTACTTTGAACAATTCCACCAATAACTGCCGACTCTTTTGACTTAACAGTTAAGTTTGTTCTTACTTCATTTGTTGTCACTTGAGGTGATCCATCAGAACCCGTTCTATTCGGTAATGAGACTGAAATAAATAAATCTTTTAACTCAACGTTTTCCTCATTTTTAATACTAGGCTGGGTCGACATATTAAACGAGATATCAACTGATTTGGCCTCTTGCCCATCACCAGTTCCGACTGCAAAGTTTAACTTAGAAGATTTTTTTATGATAATAGGCTTGGCATTATTTGTGACGACCATTCCTGACTGAATGACCCTAGCATAACCAGCTTCTTTAGCCGAAGTTAATTTGGGAAATAATCGAGAGATTGTGCCTGACAAAGTATTATTCTCTTTAGTGGAAATTCCTCCATCTTCTTTTTTTCCAAAGCTAATTTCACTTTCATTCGTCATAAAAGGAGCCCACTTAAAACCAAACGTCTTTAAATAATCTTTTGATAGTTCTACAAACTGAGCTGAAACCTTAATTAGCTTTGGTGGTGGTTCTGGATCTTTTTTCACATTTACATTAATGAAATTTGCCACTAATCCCTTAACCTTTCCTTTAAATCTTCCTCCTCCGGCAGATGCTCCTAACCCAGAAAGAGTGTCAGGCAAATATGCTTGAGCGACATTTTCAGCGAGTGTTTTTTTTCCATCGCTATTAACAACACCCTCAAGCCAATAGTCTCCATTTACGACTGTAACCGTTACGTCTTTCATATTATTTCTATTTATTGCTTCTTGCATTTCTCTCGCAACAAGAGTTTGCGTTTGTTTTGAATACTCAATTAAGAGTAATACATCTGGGTATTTTGAAAGAACCGTTAGGATTTTTCCAATCTTATTTGGGACAACAATCTCACCATCGACGACAACTTTTCCTCCCTGAATTTTAATGTTGATACCCTCAATATCTCCAATCAACTCTCGCAGCTCACGAACAATATTTGAGTTTCCGTTAGAAGTTACTGTCACTATGATTTTTTGTTTTTCTCCGGTAGCGACATTACTAACGGTAACAGATGTTTTCCCTGCCTTAATACCTCTGAGCGTAATTTCTTTTTTACTTGTATTTAAGCTATAAATTTCTAAAACACTCTCGTTACCGACAGGTATCTTAGGATTAAACTTATAATCAAACTTAACAAGCTCATCAATACCAATGGCAATTTCAAGTTTTTTTTCTTTGGCCCTAATTATCTTTTGAGCATTCACACTAAAACTAAATAATAATATAAGTAGGATTAAGTTTTTCATCTTCGTCTTTGCTTTCTTGCTTCTTGTTCTGCAAAGTATGCCTTTGCTTCCGCTGCATCTTCTCCAAGAACATCAAATAATTTTGTGCCCCCAATTCGCTCAATTGTCTTGTCTGTATTATTTCTGAGAGAAAGGTATATCCCTGATGTTGCTTTTTTTAAAAAAATTAATTTTTGAGCTTCATTTGGAGTTAGCTCTAAGGTTACGGTACTAAAAGTATTATAGGTATTTAGATTCAACTTTTTGACTTCCTTATCTACCTTTAAACCAACAAGAGGAATTTCATTGGTTACTCTTTTTCCGGTGGCTAAAATATATACATCTTGTAAAACTGTTTTTACTTTTAATTTTTCAATTTTAGAGCTTCCATAATCCAGGATTGCCAAGACATCAACTCTATCCCCTGGTTTGATTAATTTTCCAACTGCTTCCGCCTCTCCAACCTGAATTGCAATGGCCCTTTTCCCCTCACTAATTTGCCTGGATAAACCTGTTCTTCCTCCCGGATAAACAACACGAGGCTTGGTTATCTGCTCACCTTTTTTAATCGATGTTGCTGCAATTGAGTTATAAAGATCCTCAACTTTTGTAAATGCACCTGGCATAACATAGCTTCCTGGAGCCGTTACAATTTGTACCTTTCTATCGTCAATAATTTCCATTTCATTGATATCAACTTTTGCAATAACAACTTGTCTTTGATCGCCATACTTGGATGTAAACTCCGCTTCTCGCCCCTCAATATAAGACTGAACCATAAACATCGCGATCCCTGCAATAACTAAACTAAGCGTAAATGCACGACTATTCATAATTGATCCTTTGTATTACGTACTACCTAATATTTTATACTTAGCGTGGATATTTTACTAAGGTGGCACAATTAACCGTTATACTTTAGTCAACAATTACACAATGCTTGACATCACCAGAAGAAGAAGTGAATGCGCCTATTGGATAGGGAACATTATAGGCGTCATTACGAAAGTACGTCGTCCCACATACTCCATACACTGTTTGAACACGAATATACTGGGTAGAGCGCCCCGAATAAGTATCCTCACACTTATCTTTAGCATCTTCTCCTAATGGAAGTGTAAACTTAAAACAGGGAGCCACTGGAACTCTTTCTTGGTAAAGCTCTTTAGCCCATCCCATTATCTCTGAACCAAACATTTTCCACCCAGAGGTTGGGTCTATGTCATCTCGCCTAGCTAATGGTAGTGTAGAATTGTTCATCACCTTATAATAGAAATATGACCTTGTGACTTTTTGCTGATTAATGGAGGCGTTTATGGCGTTTGAAATAGACATTGATACTGAATACATCATCAGCATAAATGGCAAAAAAAGCAAAAACTCTACAATTGCTTGACCATCTTCATTTTTAATATTCTTATCAACACCCATTATCATAAAGAACTATATCCATATCAGTACTATTCGATTGGCAATCTTGCAGTGTTCCTGTAATTGCAGCACACATCATTTGAGCACAAGTTATTCGAAGAGGTTCTTTTCCTAAAAACGACTCAGAGTACAAGAGAGCCTTCTTCCCCCCCCCCACCACAGGCATTGCGGACAAGGCTTTTTCAAACTGTAAAACTGTTCCACTAAACAGTGCACTTCCTTGATCTGACGTGATTACTTTCAAAGTAGATTGAACTCCAAATGAGGCTAGTGGATAGCTCTTATAAACAGACTCTGCTTCACGCTCTGCTTGCGCTAAAATAGAATTTCTAGTATCGATCCCGGAGTCATAAACTAAATAAGTTCTTGCCGACATAAAGTTTACATAATGGGCCAGATACCCCTCAGTTAAATTCATTGCTTGATTAAGAAATAAAAATGTCACCCCAATTGCAAAGGCAAAAGTGAGAATAAATTCGATGGCCGATTGACCACGTTCATTGCAATGGATAAGCATCTTTTGACCCAAAAAATCTCCCGTTATACGAATCATGTTGACCAGACCTATAATTTGGTGTTCTAAAAGGCTTTCTATCACCCAAAGCATGCCTAAATGAATATTCAAGCTCCCGCTTATACACATCAGCAAATTGCCCATTATCACCAAACAAGCCTTTAAATGCTTCTGTTTTAAATACAAAAGTTACAATTGAGACAACAACTGCAATTAATAAAATATATTCAACTGCTGATTGTCCTTTTTGATTTAATTTATAAAAATATCCCATCCGATCCAAATCCATGTCACAAGTATAACAGGAGCATAGGCAAATTTTGTACCGAAGCAAGATTTTACCCCCTGAATATCTTTTTCTTTAAAGCTCTGAATTATTTTTTCATAATTACTTATTGAGTTTTTTAACAACATAAAAAGACCAATTATAATTGTTATTATTAATAGATAGTAAAAAACTTCATCTTGTAAGCTTAAGGGAATGAGTAAAAAAAAAGATGCCAGGTACTTTGAGTCACCTCCCCCCATGATTTTTAATAAAAACAACAGAAATCCCGCCGCAACACAAGCAAAGGTGAATAGGAATGAGTCTAATTGAAAAGGATATATTTCACTTCTGGTTGTAAAAAGTAAAACCGCTACTAAAAAATTAACTATAGACCAAATATTTTTAATCTTTCTGTGTTTTATATCTATATAAGCAACAAAACAAAGCTCTACTAAAATGAATAAATATATATCCAACGAGATCATTGATTTGGTCCGTTCTTATACGAACCAAAATAACACTCTCGCGGACAGACGCCGACGCTGAGATTTAAACTTAAGACATGGCCCAAATTACCAACAGAATCACGCATAAAACCGGTGAAATTAGTTGTTAAACGCATCGTTAGAATTATTAGAAAAACAAGAACTAATAGATATTCGACGAGTGCTTGACCACTCGACTTATGGATACTGATCATGTTTAAATTTTACATGATTAAAGGATTCGTTACCTTAAAGGGAAAAATATTCTCTGCGAAAACGATAACTTATAGTCTACTGAAGACCACCTAACTCTTTATTCGCTTTATCAAATACACCGTCGAGCAAGCCATTTAGCTTCGTCTCCAACTTATCCTTAAATTTAATAATGATTACGGCCACAACAGCAACTAACAGAATATACTCTGTCGAAGTCTGGCCATCTTCATCTTTCAGATAATTTATAAACTCACGTACCATAAGTTTCTCCTAATATTTAGTACCTAGGTACTTTTCGGCAACTGAACCAAAACCTTTAAGATATTCTCATGCCTTTAGATTATTATATCAGATTCTCCCTAGATTATCAACGCGACGCACTCACAATCTACGTAAACACCTGCTTTTACGAGTCAAGACTGAAATATAAGCCACTTTAAAAAGGCTAAAATAATTGTCATTTCTTTGCTATACTGGTTGTGGGCTTGGGTGATTGCAATATTAAGTTTCGCCCTACAAATTATTTCAAGGGAGCTATCTCTGGTCGCGGTGAGCATGCCCAACAAGTATTAAATGATACTTGCTAAATGGGAAGCCTAAAGCGATTACTAATTGCGCCCACCTATTTTATAGGGGCGCGAAACCGACTGCACACTCAAGTCCTTTATCATCAGTTCGCAACAAACTTGACATCATAGCGAAAAACTCAGAAAATTTTAGTATGGATCAACAAATCAATGAAAATGTTTCTACTACCTGGATTGAAAACTTAGCCCTTGATGAAATTAATATGCAAGAAACAGGTGTCATAAATTTTAGTGAACACTTAGACCCTATGCATATGCTTGAAGTTTCTTCTATAGAGTTTATGGAGAAATTAAAAGAAAGATTTGAGATTTATCAAACTAAGTTCAATGAGCTTAGAAGTAATAAAAATGATCAAATTTATTCTATTAAAATGTTTAAAATTTCAAATACAATAAATGATTTCATGCTCTTTCGTAATAGTCTTAAACTTGTTGTTGCTCGAAAATCTCCTGATGTTATTTCAATTGGATTTTTATCAAACGCTGGTGGTTTATTCGCGGCCCGCTTAAACTACGAAGCAAACTCTAGCCAACAAATACACGAAATAAAAGCCCATATAGGACCATTTAATAATATTCATTGGAAATTTAACGGTGAAAATGTTGATATTGACTCTCTGGCCAGGCACTATCTCACAGAATTTATTAAACACTCTGCTAGATAAAAGTAATTCCTGCTGAGGCGATCTTTTTAGCAGAAAAACTTCCTTCTAATTTTGTTTTATAGCTTAATATCATTTCCCTAATACTAGGAATCTTCAACTGAAACTCAGCCTCTAAATTTGTTGCGTCTAAGTGAAACCGTAACTCATCACTTAACGATTGAAGTGCAATTTGGTTTTCTGTTTGAGGAAACTTCCAATTTCCTTTCACAAGTAAAGCTTGATTTCCGCCAAATATCTCCAGATAGAGTTTTGCAAAATCAAAACGACTCATTATGTCTCTGGTAGTAACATGAAGTAATTTGTTTGTTACATTATTTTCAATCGCCTTTTTAAGGTAATCAGTTACGGTATGAATATCGACAAATCCAGTATGAACTTTTGTATCACAAACAATTTTTTGCCCTAAGAACTCGCTTCGCTCAATTGCCTCACACCATTTAAGATCATTTTGATTATAACTTCTTCCAAAGATTGGACTACACCTGAAAATAATATAATTTAAACATGATTTTTGAATGTAAAACTCAGCGGAGGCAATCGTATTACCATACACGCTTGAAGGAACGGGTGTATCACTAGCGCCACATAAAATATCTTCTCCCGAAAAGATATAGGCTGAGCTAAAGTAGACAAATTTAGAATGATACCTCTCAGATGCCATGGATACGTTAAAAACGCCTGCAGTATTAAGTGCATCAGCCACTTTTGGAAATTCTTGACAAGCATCCATATCGGTTAAGCCGACAGCGTAAACTGTAATATCTGGCTTAAATAATAAAACCACCTTTTGAACCATATCTTTATTATTAACATTGCACTTAATAGATAAAACACCTGAGATATTAACTGGAGTTTCATTATAGGTTCCAACAATACGGTACTCTGACTTTAGATTGGCAGCGATATTTGAGCCTAAAAAAGATGAGAGGCCAAAAATGAGAATTGTTTTTTTACTTTCCACAGTCTTATTTTAGCATCATTAAGTAGATTGCAAAATAAGGGCAAAAAAAAGCCTTCCCTAATTTAAGGGAAGGCTCGTAGGATGTGATTATCCGTTTAAAAGTTTAAGTGCATAAGTTGGCGCTTGATTCGCCTGTGCTAACACTGAAATACCTGCTTGATTAAGAATATTATTCTTCGTCATATCGGCCGTTTCAGCGGCAACATCTACGTCTCTAATTCGTGAATTCGCTTCACTAAAATTCTCCTCTGTAACTCCCAGGTTTTGAATAACAGATGTAAGTCGGTTTTGAAGAGCACCAAGTTGCGCTCTAACCCCGTTGACTTTAAGCAAGGAGTTATCGAGGCTAGCCAGTGCATTTTGTGCACCAATCTTGCTCCCAACTGAATCCGCTCTAAGCCCCAAGGCATCCAATGTACTAACAACTTCTGTTCCATCATAACGAATTCGATCGTTAATCGGGTCATTGCCAGTTCCAACTTGTATCTCAACCAGACCGCTGGTTCCATCCAAAAGCTTTCTTCCGTTAAATTCCGAAGCCATTGAGATTCTTTGAATCTCTTCTTTAAGCTGTTGAAACTCAATGTTAGAAAATCCTCTTTCAGTATCTCCAACCGTATCTGAGGCTGACTGGATTGCAAGCTCTCGAAGACGTATGACGATACTGGAAATCTCTGTGAGACCACCTTCTGCTGTTTGAATAAGCGAGATACCATCATCTGCATTCCTTTTTGCTTGCCTAATGCTTCGGATTTCAGCTTTTAAGTTTTCACTTATAGCTAATCCTGCCGCATCATCCGCAGCTCTTGTTATTCTCTCACCACTTGAGAGTTTTCTTAAGTTACTATTTAAATTCGTCTTCGTTCTATTAAGCATTCTCTGTGCAGAGATACTCTGAACGTTCGTATTAATTCTTAATCCCATATCATGCTCCGTCAGTAATCATGGTAAACCTCCTGTTTATAGTCGAGCCTTCTGCTCTCTTGTTAATCTTAATGTTGGTAAACAACTTTTAAAAATTTACCAACTCAGCACTTTCTTACGACATCACACCTACACATCCGTTTATTATGTATAAACTTCTTGCAGGAAATTCGTACATCAATCAGCGATAACTTTTAACGCTAGCTAGGGGTAACCTTAACCATTCGCTGCTGATTGAATTAATGTTAACGCACTTGTTGTCGAGTTATTCGCCTGCGCTAATACCGAAGTACCTGCTTGCATCAGAATATTCGTCTTCGTTAACTCAGCTGTTGCTTTCGCAATATCTGCATCTCTTACTCGTGAGTTTGCAGAACTTAAGTTCTCAATACTGACTTGTAAGTTATTTATTGTTGACTGTAATCTGTTTTGAAGAGCACCAAAATCGGCTCTAATTCCAGATACAGAAACAATGGCTGAATCAATTGATGCTAATGAGTTTTGAGCAGAAATTTTGTCTGCAACAGAAGCAAGATTCAGTCCCAGAGCAGCGACATTAACATCAGCGCTTGAAGCATCAAATGTAAGCCTGTCACTCAAAGGATCATTTCGTGTACCAATTTGAATATCAAATAC
>JABJPQ010000338.1 GCA_018663815.1 Halobacteriovoraceae bacterium
AAAAATAAATTTTTTCATCACAGGTAGCCTAGCGTAATCTCTAGATGAAATGAGCGAATCAACCTTATATGCAAGGTCATCACGTTTTGTTACAATTGCTCCTCCACCATAAGTTGGCAAAGGCTTATTGGACTCAAAACTAAAAATACCAATATCTCCCAATGATCCTGTGTAACCCGCTTCTGTTTTAGCACCAAAAGAGTGAGCACAATCTTCTAAAACAGGTATCTGATAACTTTTAGCTAAACTCATTATCTTATCCATATTACAAGGAGCCCCTAACAAGTGAGTTACCATAATACACTTAATTTTTGGATTAAGTTTTTTAGCTAAATCATCGGTATCTATAGTAAAACTATCATCCTCAATATCTACAGCACGTAAAATAAATCCTTCTTTTTCCAAAAGAGGAATTAATTCACCTAAGGTGTAGGCTGGAATCAAAATTTCATCTCCTTTTTTAAGTCCGAGTGCTTTCAGAGAAATCATTATTGCATCTCTCCCACTTGCAACAAGAAAAACATTATTTATCTTTAGAATGGATTTGATTTTCATAGAAAAAATATTATTTTTTCCTTTATTCAAGTTAACAATCTCTTTAAATAAAAATACCCAATCTTTTAATTTAATATCTAAATAACGTCTTGGAATCATCCATTTCTCTCCTTTAATATTTTTAGAACTGTATTATAAACCCTATCAACTGTTATTTCCTCCAAACAGACGTTTTTTTTACACCTACTATAACAACCAGTATATACAGAAAAACAAGGCGAACAATTCAAGCCAGCTGTAATTTCGATGCTATTTTCAATTCTAGGGGAAAAGAGCTCTGGAGTTTCTGGGCCAAATAAAGAAACGACTCGTATATCCTTAACCATTCGAGAAAAATGTATTGGGCCTGAATCACTTGATACAAAGACATCTGCATGGTTTAAAACATACATCAACTCCATCAAACTATGACTTTGACCAACAAGGTTATACACACGTTTTGGTAAAAACTCAGAGCAAAACTGCTGAGAAAATTTAACTTCATTTTTTTTTCCAACAATTAAAACGGAAATATTTATGTTCGTTCTTAATAATTTATTGATTAATTCCTTGTAATAAGACGCAGGCCAAGCTCTTAGCGGTAGCAAGTCCTGAAAGCTTGGATTTATAACTACGACCTGTGTCTTGCCCAGATCACCCAATCCCTCCCCTAAACCTAATGACAACCTTTTGTTTACTTTTACTCCTGAAAAATGAAGCAAGGGAACAGGGATGTTTTCATATTCTTTTTCCTGCAACACTCTCTTTGCCTAGCTTTCATATATTTTGGAAATATGAGTGTGCTCATTGTAATTGATGTTATCATTATACAAATCACCACAGTAAGGTTTTTTTTTGCTACTAGAAACTAACCCGATTCGTCGTGACATAAATCCCCCCAAAAAATAACTTAGTATTGCCCCTGCTCTGCTAAAAAATTCAAAGTCTAGAATTGTATCAATTTTCCTAGAACGACAGAAACTCCTGGCAGCCAAGCAGTCCCATAAAAAACGCCAAGGATTAGAGAAGTCTAAAACAAGGATTTGATCTTTAGAAAATAATTTCATCAGAAAAAGAATCTCTTCGCTCCCCTTAAAACAAACAAAATAGACATTCTTTTCACCGACTTTAAGCTGAAGGTTTCTGATTGTAGAGTAAGCATGTATTGTAGCCCCCATTTCTGCAAACTTAACAATAAGAACTTTTTTTGAATAAAAATCTTTTTGAGAAAAAAAATACCCTTGCACCTTATTAAATGCATCAAACATAAAGCACAAAGGTACTCCAAGATATTTATCAATATTTAATAAAAAGAGGGGTTTAAAATCAATTTTCATATACAGAAATCACAGCCAAGCCAAGTCTCCACAAAACATTATACATAACTGAAATTACCATTTACTAGACATAACGAACAGGCTCCAATATGATAATATCAAAAAAACCTTATGAGACTAAAGCACCTAAAAACATACTTCAAGATATTTCTAACTCGATACGCAAACACTAAAATAAATGAAGTTCCTTTTCTATTCTTAAGCTTAGTTGATAGATGTAACTCACCTTGCAAAACCTGCACAATTTGGAAAAACAATAGTCGGGGGCAAGAACTTTCACTTAACGACTATCAAAAAATAGCCGAATCAGCCAAGAAGCTACAAGTGCGTGTTGTCTCTTTTGGTGGAGGAGAACCTACTTTACGCCCAGACCTGCCCGAGATTATAAAAATTTTTAAAAATATTGGTGTTAAAACTCATATTAATACAAATGGTACAACTTTATCAGCTCAGAAGATAGACTGTCTATCAAGTGCAGGTTTAGACATGATCAGTATTTCACTTGATGCCATAGAGGACAAACTTTACAAAGAAATCAGAGGACTAGATGCTCTAAAAAGAGTCCTCGCATCTATTAAATACATCTCAAAAGAGACCTCTCTTCACCTTAGCATAAACTATGTCGTATCGGCCCTAAACGATAATCAAATCCTTCCTTTCACTAAAGAAATTATTAAGTATAATATTCAAAAGCTGAAATTTATTCCCGCCAGCAACAACCTACAACAATCTTCAATATCTTCAAGTGAATCAAGAAGTTTTCAGATAGACCCTCTTCGAATACCTCAAATAAAGGAGGATCTCCTACAGGCTCAAAAATTACTCTGTAAAAATGGCATTGAAGGAAATTCAATTATGTATCTGAAACATTTCGACCATGTCCACAAGCCCGAAAGACTCATTCCTTGCTATTCCGGGCACTTATTTACTATCATTGACGCATACGGAGAAGTTAAATCCTGCTATGAGTTTGGCACCAAAACTAATATTAAAGACCACCCTCTAGAGAAAATTTTAAATATGAAATCTTATTCGCAAGCAAGACAAAAAGTTAATCAGTGCAAACTTCCCTGTCACGATGTTGGGTCAACAGAAGCAAGTATTCGAATGCACCCTCCTTATATTATAAAAAACCTTCCCGCTTTATTATCAGACATCAGGCTTTTTCTTAAATAAAATAGTAGAAAACCTCACCGAAAGATTTTCCAGAAAATGCAATATTCGCTTCGCTCGATATGCACTGACAAAGATGCTCCCCACTAAAAGAGGAGTAGACGGTGAGAACCACTCACATGAATGACACAACTTGTTTTCTCGTGCTTTTTTTTCTCCTAAAATATGTAATTGTCTAAAGGATTGAAAGTCTTCGCCATTCCAAATTTGTTGCAAAGAACTTTGTTTAGCATCTCCCAAGGGATGTATTTTGTCATAATCCGCACAACAAGGAACAATAATTCCATCCCATCCAATAACTAATTTTCTCCAAGGCATAATGCAATGCCCTCGAGTTGACTTCCCAATTGGCAATGTTAATTCTGTTTTATTTGGAATTAAAACCTCATAAGGATGCAGACGAAACTCAATATTCCTACCTTTACAAAATTTTTTGAATTTTTTAATCTCATCAAAATTTAACCGAGAAACAACCATCTGAACAACAAGGTGCGAACTAGTTTTAAAGCTCGTTAAAATTTCTATATTGTTGACTAACTGCTCCCATTTTGCTCCCACCCTAATTTTTTCATAGGTTTTCTTAGTTGCACCATCCATAGAAATAACGATAATGTCAGGTCCCTCTAAGGCCAACCTCTGTAGATCTTCTTCTGACTGCCATGACAAATTCGTGTTATAAAGACTTTTTTGGCCTGACTCTCTTATCAGGGAGACAATATCAAAAAAAGCTGGGTGTAATTGACTTTCCCCAAACATATCTAAATCAATAAGACCTACCTTGCCCTTGAGTTCACCCAACACCTTCCGAACTAATTCTAGTGATATAAAACCCTTTGACCTCGTCATAATAGGGTGTGGACAGGTTATGCATTTTAAATTGCAATGATTGGTTAACTCTAAAACAACTTCATTTGGAAAAGCAGTAACATATTTTTTTTTAAAAAAAT
>JABJPQ010000377.1 GCA_018663815.1 Halobacteriovoraceae bacterium
AAAAAAATCAGAATGAAATACGTATTAGAAAGAAGGCAATAAAATACGCTCTTCAATCCCTCTGGGCTAAAGACTTTAAATATGCCACATCAAAAAGAGTGCTCTCTGAGCTTTATCCTAACTGGCCAAAGCTTCCAGGAAATAAGTCTGAAGTTGGAACAATACTTGGTAAGGGTCGGTTTGGGTTTTACTTAGAGCAAGGTGAAAAAATTGATAAACTTAACTCATATAAAATCCCAAACCCTGCGGAATTTCCAGAGTGGTACAAGAAGGATATCTTCCTTCCAAAAACTTATTATTCTAAAAATGGACTCCTCAAAATATTAACTTATGAATATCAGAGGTATCAAAACAATTTCTTCCATAAATTAGCTGTCTGTGAAGATATCCTAGGAGGTTCTGATGAATAAGCCCATTACCAAAACAGAACCCGGAACAACATCACCACCAGTGTTTAAAGCTGATCATAACGGCGTTCTTAATAGCCCTGATTCTGATCTAGTGCATAATCAGAAAATGTTAGAGACTACAGGTTCCAAAGATCGAGGCTTCCAAAACCAAATACTCAATGAAGCGGCTTCATCGAACCCCTTTTTTTTCGACAACCCCGAAAAAGCACTTAATCGTACAGCAGCAGCACTTCATGGCATCAATCCAAAAGATACTATTGAGGGAATGTTAGCCTCTCAAATGGTCGCCATCCACAATCTAACTATGCGATTCACAACTATTGCTTCAGATTCTGAACAACCAACTCGTGCCCGAGAGGAACTAACGAGGCTAGTAATTAAGTTGAGCCGAACATATTCTCTACAGTGTGAGGCTCTCAATAAACATAGAAAGAGTGGTAGTCATCAAATGGTAACCGTCGAACATGTACATGTGCACCAGGGAGGTCAGGCAATTGTAGGAAACATCTCTCCACAAAGTAAGGGGTAGGGTAAGTGAATCTACAAAATGATTTACCCCATACGCCACGGGGATGGCTCAAGAATGGAAATCCTCCTGGTGATTTTACAAAGGCCACTCGTTGTGGGGCGAAGACAAGAAAGGGAACCCCCTGCCTTGGTCCTGCTATGAAAAATGGTAAGTGCCGAATGCATGGAGGCAAAAGCACAGGTGCAAAGACCATAAATGGAAAGCTCAGGGCACAAACTGCCAATTGGAGGCATGGATACTACTCTGTAAAGGCCAAGCGAGAGCGTAGCAAAATCCATAAATTAATCGCCCAATGCAACGATACTTTAGGCGAGTTATTCCCATGTTAACCAACGGCCTATTTTATTAGATAAATATCAGGAATACTTGGGGATTTCCGATACGTAAGACATGAAGACAAGAAATTTATCCAAATCACAGTACTGTCGTGGGAAGAAGTGTAAAAAATCACTCTGGCTATATCGCAATAAAAAAGAATTGGCAGACACACCCACTGAGTTTATGCAAAATATCTTTGATCAGGGTACGGCTGTTGGTGAACTAGCAACAGATGTTTTTGAAGAAGGGGTCTTGGTAGGTGAAGACTATACCGAGACTGAACAAGCCCTATCCAAAACTGAAATATTGGTTGCCCAAAACGTACCCGCTATTTTTGAAGCCGCTTTTATTTTTGAAAGTGTTCTTATAAGGGTTGATGTTTTAAGAAATAACAATGATGGTACTTGGGATCTTATCGAAGTAAAATCAACAAATAGCGTTGAGCCAAAGTCTCACCTTGATGATGCTGCAATTCAAAAATGGGTTCTTCTAAATTGTGGCATTATAATTAATAAGACAATCCTCATGCACTTAAACAGAGAGTATGTTCGTGAGGGTGATCTTAATCTCAAGGACCTTTTCGTTCTAGAAGATATCAGCGAAGCTATTCAGCCAAACTATGTCCTTATTGAAAATGAGTTGGAAAATATTAAAACACATATTTCGCTACCGAAAGAGCCTGAAGAGCTAATTGGAGCTAAATGTAAAAACCCTTATCTCTGTGATTTCAAATCATACTGTTGGGCTGAGGCACAGCCTGGAACTATACATACCCTTGGTAGAATCAGTGATAAAAAAAGACATGAATTAATGGATATGAGTGTTGCACTAATCGAAGATATTCCTGATAACTACAAGCTCTCTACTAATCAGCAGATTGAGACTTTGTCATATAAGAACAATGATACTCAAATAGATTTAAAAAATATTAACAATCATCTCACTGAATTAAAATATCCTCTTTATTATCTTGATTATGAATCAGTGGCATATGCCGTTCCAAAGTTTGATGGGTCATGGCCTCATAAGCATTTGGTGACTCAATATTCTCTACATATACAAGAGACTCCATCTTCAGAACTAATTCACAAAGAGTATTTGCATAATAAAAATACTGACCCCTCTCTGGCTATCACTGAGAGACTACTTCAAGATATTAAAGATGATGGTGGGTCAATAATTGTTTACCACAAAACCTACGAGAGAGACAGAACTGGAGAGCTTGCAGCAATGCTGCCTAAGTTTCAAGATCAATTACACGGGTTGATTGACAGGATGTGGGACCTCGAAACACCTTTTACAAAAAGATGGTATTGGGATAAAGAGTTTAATGGATCAAGTTCTATAAAAAATGTGCTTCCAGTTTTTGCCCCTGAATTTTCTTATAATGATCTTGAAATAAAAAAAGGTGATACTGCTCAGATGAAATACGGAGAGATGGCAGAGCTGCCTGAAGAGTCTCAAGAGCGATTGCAAATCTACAATGCTCTTTTAAAATACTGTGAACGTGACACCTTGGCCATGGTTATTATTTTACAGAAGTTATTTGAAACCCTAAATTATGATCAAGATAAGGTTGCTGTATGATTGAAGCATTGGCGTTACATAGTGCACAGTTTGCTCTTACAATCGGAAAAGACCAAGCCGTTAAATATCTAAAGGGAAAGGTGGATCTAAAAGTCTTAGAAACTGTTCAAGCAAAAGTTGAACAGGAAATTAATCAGTTTGTACTTTCTATTCAAAAACGAACCATCGCTTACGTATCCCTCTCTGTTTTAAATCTTAGTTCTGCTGCCGCAGCACATAGCTGGTCAACAATGGCCTCCCTTAACTATATTGCTCTAATAATTTCTATTGGTTTTTTGGCCTTTATTATTTCCAATACAGTCAAAACCTTCACGGCTACAGTCGGTTATCTTGAAAATTTTGAAAACCACATAAAATTATTGCTCACTGAAGAGTTTAAAAAAGCTAAAGAGAAAAACTGGAAGAATAAGCTCACCCTCCTTGTAAACTCAAAGGATGCACAAGACTACTACCACTTTGTTCTTGAGCAGATTGTTGAATCCTTCTCCGCCTGGTTAAGAAAAAATAAGAGCCTTCTTTATAGCAGATTAGCTTTTTACTTTATCGCATCTTTTTGTCTTACTCTCTCAATGAGAGGACTTCTGTGAAAGGATTAATTATCAAAAAAGTCCACCTTGATAATATCATCTCAGGTGAAAAGACATGGGAAATACGCAGCTCTAATACAAAAATTAGAGGTAAAATTGCACTGATTGAAAGTGGGAGTGGCACTGTTGTTGGCACAGCTTATGTCAGTGATTCCTTTGCTCTTACAGATAAGGATCTACTAAAGAATATTGATAAGCATTTGGTCCCTAAAAAGAGTATTAAGGCTGGTTTGAGATATAAACGACCTCATGCTTGGGTGTTAACTAAAGCCAAGCGACTCAAAAAGCCAAAGCCATATAAGCACAAACAAGGTGCTGTAATCTGGGTAGAAATCGGAAATTTGAAAATCTAATCACCGATGAACTCTGTTAAACAACGTTTGACACTGTAATGACTACACAAACCATATTTGACGTTGACGCACATTGTTATGCGGCCTATACAAAGGTTGGAGGATCAAATGTCCAAAACCAAAGGTATCCGGCTTTCAGATAGTGAAGAAAGGCTCGTTAACGAGTTTCTAAAGAAGAACCCTTTCTTCGACTTTTCATCAATGGCTAGAACCGCAATATCTAAATTCATCGAAGATCCCCAAATAAAGCTTACCCCGATAAAAAGGACTAAGCGATATGATAGGGAGAACTCAAATGTCAGATGATAATATTAATAACATGGAACTTAGAAATAACTCGGATAACGTCATAAGCTTTCCTCCACCATCTGATTCGATAACCTCAGGTTCCTCTAAATCAAAACTAAGTAAAGATAAAATCCCCACCCCAACATATGACAAACTCTTATCCGAAGGGGAAAAGCTAGATAAGTTATCAAAGTATAACTGTGAATTTGATTATTCCATATACAAAAAACTTGAACAAAGATTTGCCCACAAGAATGTTCGTGGCGGTATCGTTAAAAATAATCCCATGAAATTAGTAAATTCACATCACTCCTGTCAGCAGTGCTTTTACGCCCTAGAAATTGACACCTACGGGAGAGGTTGTGTTCACAATTGCCTTTACTGTTATGCAAAGGCCGAACTTACTGTGCATGGATATTGGAACAACCCAATGCCTATGCCAATTAACATTAACGAAATCAGAAAGATGTTTTACACCGTTTTTGAAACAGATAAAAAGTCTAAGTGGAGAACCGTACTACAACAAAAAATTCCACTGCGAGTTGGGTGTATGTCTGACTCCTTTATGTGGATGGATCAAAAATATAAAGTTTCACAAGAGCTACTTAATATACTTAATTATTACGATTACCCTTACACCATTTTAACTCGAAGTGACCTTATTGCTCGTGATGATTATTTAAATCTTCTTAATCCTTCGCTCTGCTCCGTGCAGTTTAGTATTGCTTCCACTAATGATAAAATGAATAAGCTTATTGAGCCGGGGACACCTTCTGCTAAAAGAAGATTAAAGGCGGTAGAGACCCTTTCTAAAGCAGGAATATGGACAAGTGTTCGCATTAACCCGATCTTCCCAATCTATCCCGATGGCTATTATACTAACCCTGATTTCAAGTGGGATGGGCCAGTCCCTAAATTTGATTTTACCACTTTTGAGATGGTGGATGAGATTGCTGCGACAGGGACCAAATCAATTATTGCTGGTTTTGGACGCTTCAGTTCCTTTGCCTTAAATAATATTGAGAAAGCTATTGGATTTAATCTCAAGCCATTTTTTAATAAAGATGATGTCAATAAATCAAGACGTGATTGGCATTTCAGCGATAAAGAGATTCGATATTATTATGAAGAGTTCAAAAGACGTTGTGATAAAGTTGGTGTTGAAAAGACCGTCTGCTATATTGGCAATGGTGAAGAGCATTTCTGGGGCCATCAAGACCTTTGGAGTAATAAAAAAGATTGTTGTAATATAAAAGATAGAATCGCTTCATTTAAATCTGACACACGACAAGTTCCTTTTGAAGAGAGGCTCAAGTTTACTACGCACAAATGTTCTAAAGCTATTAACCCTAAACGCCTCCATGAAGATGTTGGTGCATCACCTGAAAGTAAATCTGAAGTTTTCCTTAAATCAATAAAACCCCCGAAAGACTGGGAATCCAAAAATGATGAGCCTGAGGTAAATATCTAGTGGCGAAAAAAGAATATTCTGGGATTAACATACAGTGGCCAATATCTGAGCTAATTCTGACTGGTAAAAAAACTATTGAAACACGTACGTACCCAATCCCAAATCATTATCTAAATAAGGAAATGATTCTAATAGAAACCCCTGGCAAAAAAGGGAATTTTAAATCAAGAATGAGAGGAATTATTCTCTTTACAGATTGTTTTGAATACGAAAATAAATCAGCTTTTTATAAGGACTCTAAAAAACACTGTGTAACCCCAAATTCAGAATGGGCTTGGATCGACAAACCTAAATGGGGCTGGAAGGTTGAAATAAAAAAACTTTTCCCTAAACCTCTCCCTCTTCAAAAGAGAGCAGGGATAAAATTTTCTCGGGGAATATTCCTTTAAGCAGCTTCCTTAAGCTCCTCCTCTAGAGTAAATCCAATATTTCCATCATAAAACTTTTCAACTCTAAGGATATCTTCTCGTGAAAGGTTATATATTTTATAAACTTCATTATTCAAATCATCAAAATTTGAAACACCTGAATTATTTTTAATTAACTTTCGAACAATTTGAGTAATAAATGAGCTCTCCCTTGACGTTGGACTTTTAATTGGTATTTCGGATAGAGGTTTCTGATAAAGCTCAAGCATTTCTCCCTTTCGCTTTCCCTTGAAATATAACCACATATAATAAAGTTTGGAATTGAGAACACCTAATAGATAGTAGAGATCAAGGTTTGTACTCTTTTTTGCCGTTATAAAATAAACATCTGCTGAAGCGTACCATTGAACATCATTATACCCAAAAGTATTTACCCTGCTTCTTTGAGGTGCAACGATTTTAGGGCCACTAAAGTCTATAGCAGTTTTCGGCAGAGCCATCACATCCCAGCGTCCACGCTTCAAGGCCCCCTTAAGCGAGTTATCCTTCCTATTCTTTAGCTTGTCTTTATGTTCAGCTAGATACTTCATAATATTAGGAATATCTTCTCTCTTGTATGGGGCTTTCTCATAGTGATATATTACTGAGCGTTTATTAGTGGTTTCAGTACTAAACTTTCTTACATCCGAATTTTTAAACAGCGGCAATATGATATCTTTTTCTATCTTATTCATTTTGATGAGCCT
The DNA here is from genome assembly GCA_018663815.1 of Halobacteriovoraceae bacterium. GTDB lineage: Bacteria > Bdellovibrionota > Bacteriovoracia > Bacteriovoracales > Bacteriovoracaceae. The sequence goes on from JABJPQ010000377.1 coordinate 6,658, forward strand.
TTCTAGCTCACCCTTAGCATGTATAAAAACATTATCACATGCTGTGAACAGTCCCGTGTTGACATTTACTTCATCACCTAAACATAAATCTGATATATTTGAAATCTGGCAAAGTATTTCATCATAAGCACTAACTATTCGAATGTATGACTCATTAGATTCGAATCTACCTAGCAGCTTGGCAGATTGAACTTGCTCCTTGAAATATTCCTTTTCAAAATTCTTATTCTTAGGGATATTAATAGCACTGATAGCATCACAGGGCCCCCCTCTTTCTAAGATGCTAATCATATTATGTTGCCCCGAAGCGGATTCAAATACCTTATTTTCATTTAATTGGATAAGAGCCAGGCTCGACGCTCTCTCCTGCAAATCGATTCTAAGTACTCTAGCTCCTGCCGCCGTTGGAAAGTAATTTGTTGTAATAAACCCAAGCCTCCCTTTGGGAGCTAGCATATCTAACCCTAGGTGGAAAAAAAAGTAAAAGTAATCCATTTTACCTTGGTAATACTTACTTAACCTACCTCCCTTTACGTCTTCAAAAAGATGCTTATTTCCTTTTTCTCCAATATATGGAGGGTTTCCTACTACGGCACTAAAGCCAGAGTCCATAATATTTTTGTATTCAGGCCAAATGGTTTCTTCAACTAAAGCATTAGAGTTTATTAATTGATCATCTAGTCGCTCTAATTTTTTTCCCCAATGGGCACTTTCTAACCACAAACTCATCTTAGCAAGTTTTACAGCTCTAGGATTGATATCCACGCCAAAAATACATTTATCTAATACTACACGCTTTGCTTCTTCTTTTGATGGTATATCAGCACTAAGCTGTTCATCCTCAAGAGCTTTCAAATAATATGAGGTAAGGAAATTTAGTGCCCCTATCAGAAAATGTCCGCTACCCATTGCCGCATCACACACTTTAACTTCGAGAAGCTCCTTGCTATTTTTACCCTCGCAAATTGAAGTAAGAGTTTCCTTTATAATATATTGAACAATAAAATCGGGTGTATAATAACTTCCCGTAGCCTTTCGTTCAGCATTATCCGGTGTGAAAAAGGCTTGGCCGACTTTTACTATCGGCTCAAATCCTTTTAATTTATTTTGAATGGATGCCGTTAGTTTCATCCACTGTTTATATTTACCTTTTTTTAGGTAAACCATTGGCTCCTTGGCTATACCCAATTTGTACTCTAAAAAACTTTCATATATAGATCCAAGTTGCCGTGGTGTAAAATAATTGTACGGAATTTGCTGGTAATTTCTTTGCAAGAAAGCACTTGCTTTTGAATAGCCTAATTCAAAAAATATCCGAACCATTTGTTCATCTGTCAGACAATGTTTTTTGGCAAAAACACATTCCGTGTCCGAAAATATATTTTCCCTAAATCCCTTAATTTCAAACCCAAAATCATCTTTCTTAGCACCATCATGGATTACCTCTGTTAGTCTTATTAGATTTTTGTATAATGCATGGCCATCTGGTTTGAACTTGTGTGACCGAAGACTTTTTGAAAGTCGCATATTAATATATTCCCTGTCTTTCTTGGCAATATACTTTTCAGGATCAAATACAGATATTCTGTCAATAATGCTTGTTAAGCTAATTTCATAATATTTCGGGGATTTTGTAGGCAAAACGCCTCTGGCCTCACATGACTTAATAAATAAGATATTGAAAAGATGGCTTTCTGCAACAGTTCTAATAAGTTTTAAATCTTCATCTGTAGGCTTCGTTATTGTGCCCTTCTCTTTAGCAGCCTTAAGAAGACCGTCACAAGTTATATTCATAGCAGAAATAAAGCGGTCTTTTAAATCTTCCTCGATACTATCAATATACTTACGGCTTTCTTTAAGAACTTCATCTAGAAATATTTTTCCAACATCATCCTTTACATAGGATGCCTTACCAAAGAATAAATAAAAATATTTTGCATTCTCCAGGAATTCGACGTCATCAACTTCACCTGATTCAATCTTAGCCTCTTGAGATAGTAAACTCTCAATTTTGAACTCGAAACACCTCTCTGGTGACTCACCAGAAATGTCATTATTTACAAGCCGCCAAATATTACCATCAGTTACAATCCCCCATTTTTTGTGGAGGATGTTCATGTAATTTAATACTTGTTCATTGAAAGAGGTTGCTACTCCAGTATCATCAGTTTCCTTATTGGCCCTTCTTTTATCTTCCTTAATTTTACTCTTTTCCTTTTCGACAATACGATTCCAGTACTTGGCCTCGAGAGGTGCTATACAGTGCTCCCTAGCCTCTCTCTTCCGTTTTTCAGTGTCATCTGAATCACTTATGAAACTTGCTTCAGCTGGATAATTAACGAGAATCATATCTGTTCTATATGTTTTGTTTCTAGGCTTTGCTTTCACTGTAAAAGAAGTTTCCGCAGCATACGGCTCCTCTACATTATTTGAACAGTTATCATACCATCCTAAGGCATCTAAAAGTGGGGCGATCATTTTTGTTATTGTATCAGTTTCACTTAATTTCTTTTTGGACAAGCCTCTTAGGCTTTCTGCAATATTACGGAATTCATTATAAAAATGATAAAAACCAGATTTTATACTCTCACCTTCATCATCAAATACAACGTCATCATAATCTTTATCCCACTTCTCAGAAAAATCTCTTTTCAAATCATTGCCAAGGTAAACTTTTGAAAAAAGTGTGCTCTCCCAATACGCTATATTCCGTAGAGAACTGTTTAAGTCTAGCTGCATGTTTTCCTGTTCATCAGATTTATTATTCAAGTTGTTCGCTAACATATTAAAGCTCCATAGATAATTTGGTTACGTGCCGTGCAAATTCATCATCAAGAACCTGAACTTTAACTTTCTGATTTTGTTTTAGAGTTTTACGTTTTTTATTTGAATCAATTGCTGAATAATGGACGTAGTAGTTCTTTCCATTCTCTGCTCTTATAACCCCTTCGCCGGAGCCATCATTAAACCACGAAACCTCACCCATCTTCCATTTCACTGAAGCACTCATCCTTGAATCCTCTCTCTTTTTAATGTTTTCAAAATTCTATTCGGAAGAAAATTGGATTAAAATGAGACTAATCAGAGATATTTAGCCCTACTTTAGATGTAGGTCTGGCCTCTCTGTTAGACCAGCCTGGGCATAAGTCCTTGAAGCAAAAGCCTTTTATATAGATACTAATTACTCTGATATCTTTTCCCTAAAGAGAGTAATTATGGACCAACAGTTAGACTTTATTATTACAACAATTAAAGAAAAATTGGCTCTAGGCCAAACATTGCAAGATGCAGAGTTTGCACTCCGTAACGTCTTTGGAAAAGAACTTGTTGAAAAAGCTCTAACACTTGTAAAAGAGCAAGATCCTATTTTAGCTGGTGAAGCTGAGCCGGTTGCCTTAAGTGATCAGCAGGATTTTCTTGGTTG
>JABJPQ010000124.1 GCA_018663815.1 Halobacteriovoraceae bacterium
CCATATTGATACTTAACCTTTACTGAGGTAAATCATTCCTAATGAGGAGAAATACATGAAAACATTGCTCTTAATAATATTAACCACCTTCACTTTTACGGCAAGTGCCTGGCAAGAGGTTATAAGCTGCAACGAGCACGACTTGGTGTTAGACAAAAAAAACACTCATAATTACCCTGAATATCAAATTGTGATTAACAACACTGAAGTTGCAAAATATTTTATAACAAAGGGTGGCGTTGCTGGTAAGCAATTACCTGATGGCCGTCTTGTTTTATCAAACATTTATAAAAATCATCGAGACGAATACTCAAATCATGCTTATGTAGAACAGTACAGTTTTAAGCTAGAAGGCAACGTTGGCTTGCTGCAGACTTATACTCGCTCAGGCTATGCTCGTTGGTATTTTGAATCTTGTAAATAAATACTTTCATAAAACTCTATAGTGGCATTCCCGACCTTAAATGTTATGATTTTTTCATGCGGCTATTTATATTATCAGTTTTCATCTTTAACTTCGCCAGTTTCGCATTAGCACAAGAACGTGGTGTTTTAAAAGGTGAGTTTTCTAGATTCTATACCTCGGATGATTTAAATATTTCTAAGCATGAATTTTCTTATCTTAATAATCGACGAAATCTTTTTTGGACTTACCCTGCCGAAGAAGAAACTGCTGTGGACATAGGAGCATTTGTTACTCAATACTCAGGGGGATATAAAACAAATTCTTTTGAGTCTCAACAAGCACAACTTTATTTGGGAAAAAAATGGGGATTTAAAAATTATACTTATTTAAAGGCCGGAGGGCATAAGTTTGAGTATGAAGACACTAAAACAGAAATGCTAACATATGAAATTTCCCATGAGGCTAAATTCTATACTTCTCAGCTTAAGATTTCGTTTGTTTCAGATTTTCAATTTATTGACCAACAAATACCACTCCCACTTGAGGAGGGTCTTAAAAGAGAAGTATTCCAGTTAAACTATGAATATAAAAAAGATAAGCAATGGCGCTTTCCCATTTTGGCCAAAAAAGTTTCTATCAGTGATGGAAATCATGCAAGTCAAATAGATTTAGCCGCGCTTTACGGGGGTGTTTACCCCGTTTGGTGGTGGATAGGTTACTCTGTTGCACAGTTAAGTTACGATGAAAGAAAATCAGGCTATTGGTCCCCTGAAAAATTTACTTCCCATGGGCCACGTCTAGAAGTTTCTTACCCTTTTACACAATGGTGGCAAGGGATTATTGGTTATAATTATAGCTTTATTAAAGAAGACGATTTTGAAGCTGGTAGCTCCAGTTACTCAAATCTTGGTATTGAATACGGAAAAAGGGATGATGGATTGATTCAGCTCTTATGGGTTGAAATTATCTCAGAACAAGCTTCAAACGAATGGTCAAGTAAAGGGTACTTACTAACATTTGAAAAATCACTTTAGATACTCTCTATAAGCTTCATCAATCGTAAGTACCTTTATTTTTTTCTGTTTAAGAAATTCTGCCATTAGTCTGAAGTTCTCAGGAGAATATTCTAGATCTTTTTTTGCATCCTTTTTCATATAATGAAACATGAGAATAAGCCATTGCCCTTGGTTTTTTGCGTCCAATATTTTTTCTTTTAGCTCTTTAAGCGTGGTATTGGCCATTACATTATATGTCCTGATACGATAGAGATCGGCAGGGGGTAGAGTTTCAATTCCCCCGCCTGCAATCCTAGCAGTTTTAAAATATTTTTTCACTTGTCGAATCAATCTTTCATTATGCTTACCCAACGGATAGGCAAGATGTTGTGTTTTAGAAGCAAGACGATGCTTATTTAAAAAGTTCAATCCAAAGTTAAATTCTATTTTCCTTTCGGACTCATTCATAATTGTTAAGGGGTAGCTGTGATGAGATTGCAAATCCCATCCCCAACCTTTCATTTGTTTTAATTGTTGTAGATCCATCAGATTGAATTTACCAATATCTCGCGGCATAATATATGCGGTTGCCTTTAGTCTAAACTTATTAGTAAGTTTCGCAGCAACCAACTGAGAATCATACCCATCATCAAAAGTTATGCTTACGACTCCTTCTTTCGGCTTTTTCTTTTTCCAAATTTTTTTCAATCCAAACTTTAATGTCTTTTTATTAGTAAAAAGAAAAAAGCTAACGTTGTTTATTTTATCAGGTTCTTTTCCAACCAGCTTTAAATTGGCCAAAGAGATTCCATAATTTAACCATTCATTTTCCTTGTAAGGGTTAAATTCAGCATCTGAAAAATAAGGTAAGCTATAAGAGTAATAGTTTTTATCACCTCTTTTTTCTGAAAAGCGTATTTCCATACCAACAAAATTTTGAAAACTACCAAGTCTGAATTGAAAATAAAAATTTTCACGCTTCAAGTTAAGCTTCATGCCCTTTATTGGTTGAATCAACATATAATTATCTTCAGTAGAAGTTGTTATCTCACTATGAAAAGGAGAATGCACGAGCTCGGCTTTACCCCAATGAAGGTATAGAGTTTTTGGATCTAATTTTGCCCAACAGTTAGTAATAAGAGCAAAACTAATAATGCTGAAAAAAGTTTTGAATTTCATACCATGCTTTTCGGTGATAAAGTTCGTAATCTAAAGCTTTTGATTGAGTCTTTTGCATTTGCTCTTTATTGGCCGTAAGTTTTCTCCAAATAAAGACACCTTGAATTGATTTAATCTTTTTTATTGCTTTTAATGTATATCGATAATTACTGGCCTGTCTGGTTTGATTACTACTTCCTTTCAGTTGCCAGTCAAATGGGCGTAGGTGACCCTTATCCTGGCCAGGAAAACCTATTTCAGTAATCAATATCGGTCGATTTAACTTATGAGATAGCTTCTCATACTCTTTAAATTTACTTGTTTGAAAAGTTTCAATATCTTAACCCTGAATATTCTCAGGTAGAGGTTGATAATGGTCAATGCCTATGTAATCAAGTTCATTCCAAAAGGGAATTCTATTCCATTCAACATTGTTATCATTCGCTCCATTCGCTCCATAAGTAATTTTGCCGTGAAACTCTTTTCTCACAGAGCGAATTATGTTTTGCCACTCTTTTTTATATTTCGTTTTTGTTAATTGGCAGTACTCTGCCCCTAAAATTAACACTTCTACTTTTCGCCTCTCTGCAAACTTAGCCATTTTCGTTAGTGTTTGATCTAAATTATCTAAAACCAATTTTTTATTTTTTGGATTCCAATGACAACGCCAAGTAAAGTCTTTTAGATCGACATAAACTCTTAAGTTAACTAAAAACCCTTGTCTTTTAGCTAATACAATCGCATCTGAAAGCTCTTCAAGTCCTGGACTATCATAGGAATTGCAATCTACTTCACTTGAGTACTTTGATTTGGTATAACAGGTAAAAAGAAAAGAAGCTGTGTTAAGATTAAGTTGCCTTAATTCCTCAAGATAAGTTTCTACAGCTGAGTATTGATAAGTTCCCTGCCCATACCCCGTCAGAACTAACGAAGATAAGTTCTTATTGTCAATTTCTTGCCGGGACAATGTCATAAACATCGCACAACCAACTAAAAAGAACAGAACTAAAGCACTAACTCTCATTGGAATTTTCTCCCACATAAACTGATTAAAAATCTTTAATAAAACTCTATACTTTCCGATCAGTACAGTAAAGAACTTAGGAAATCTTACGATGGAAGCAAAGAGAAACAACATACTTCATACAGCATCAAAAAAGAAACTTTTGATTGTAGATGATGATCGTAATCTAAGTAAACTCATGTTTAAAGTATTAGAAAAATCTTTTGAAATTAGCGTGATTGATAATGCTTCCCAGGCCGTTGAGGAGTGTTTAAATTTTAGCCCCGATATATTACTACTTGATTTAAACATGCCAAACATTGATGGTTTTGAAGTATTAAATATTTTAAATCAACACCCTGTTCTTTGCGATCTTCCTGTTGTTACCATGACTTCCAATAAAGACGAAGATTACCGGAAGCGAGCCCATGAAGAGGGTTCGTGTGGAATGATTTACAAACCTTTTAACATGGGTAATCTAGCGCGAGATATTGAAGGTGTTTTTAGCATGACTGAGAACATTTTGCTTTCAAAAAATCAAAGAGTATCGTATTCAATCGAATTTAGTGAAAATCGTAAAAACAAAAAAATCATTGATATTATTACTGAGCAAAATTTTGACCAAGAACCTTTAGTTATATTGAGTTGGAATCGAGGTGAAGATTTTTTAGAAGGAATTGAAGGAGTAGATGATTTAATTCAGAGTGGAAAATTAGTATTTCTAGAAATTAAACCAAGTCTTATTAGTAAGTTTCCGTACCTGCAAAACATCACCCCTGTTACATTGGAAATTAAAAAATTCTTACATAATTCTAGTCGAAAATACCACTTAGTTCTTGAAGAACCGAGACATTTACTTAATATTCATCAAAAAGAGAGAAGTATTTCACAGGCCTACAATATGGCTCAGATGATTCATAGTGATTTTAATCGGATCACATATATTGATTCCCGACCTCATTCTGAGGATGCGATAAAATTTCTTTTTAAAATTGGGCGAATCTTAACTGGGGTACAAAACTAGGGATGAAAGATTTAACTCAGCGTACATTTTCAATCCTTTTTCTTCTATTAATATTAATAGGATTATCTTTTGTTTTTTATTTATATGTCCCTGATCATTGGCAATATGAAAATTCGTGGGCCAGGGTTGCTTCAAAAATCATGTTGTATTATCTCTTATTCATATTTGCCCGTACTCTTTTTTTATTGTCTCTTTCATTTATTGAATACCTTTTTAAAAAACGAATAAAGCCAGTTGAAACCTTCCCATTAGTAAGTATTATTGTCCCTTGTTATAATGAAGAGGTTGGACTTGCCAAGGCCATCGATTCCTTACGTAGAATAGACTACCCAAATCTAGAAATTCTTATTGTAGATGATGGCTCAAAAGATGATACATTCAAGATTGCTAAAAAATTAGAACAAAACTATGAAGTTCGATTAATTCATCAAGAAAATGCCGGAAAGTCTCAAGCCCTTAATAATGGAATACAACAAGCCTTAGGCGAGTATTTTGTTTGTATGGATGCAGATAGTGTACTGAGTGAAAACCTCCTAATTGATTCCTTGCCATATTTTGAGGCTGATAAAAATTTAGCCGCTGTTGCTGGTGCTGTACAAGTTGGAAATGCCAACTCGCTTTTAACTAAGTTCCAAAAACTTGAATATATTGTAGGTTTGAACTTTCATAAAATGGCGCAAAGTTGTTTGAACCTTGTCACTATCGTTCCTGGCCCAATTGGAGTTTTCAAAAAAGAAGCCGTATTAAAAGTTGGTGGATATCATACTGATACTTATGCTGAAGATTGCGACCTCAGTATGCGACTTTTGATGGCAGGTTATAACATCAAGTATACTGGAAAAATCAAGGCTCGAACCGAAGCCCCTGATAACTTTGGCCAACTCATCACACAGCGATATCGTTGGTCACGGGGAATGATTCAGGCCATTTTAAAATCAACTAATGAGCTCACTAAGAAGTTTACTTTTCGTCGTGCTTTTGTAGTGTCTTATATGTTTATGGAAACAGTTATTATTCCATTAATTAATTTTACCTTTGTGCTTATTACACTTCAGTTTGCACTCACCTATTCAACAACTGAATTAATGGGTCCTTTTTTTATAGGACTCACAATTCTTGATATGACTTTAATCCTCTATTCCATTATTGCTGAAAAAGAGCTCGGTAGCCTATTATTTTTGGGGATATTAAATCGCTTAACCTATGGTCTATCATTAGAAGTCATTCGCTTCTTTTCAATTATTGATGAGATATTTCGATTACCAATGAAATGGGGAAATCTAGTTAGAAAAGGTATGAACTAAACAATGGATATTAAGAAAATTTTCAACATAATCCTTTTGGCCCTATCGCTTTCGACGATATTTATTACTTTAATTAGTTATATTATATTTAAACTTAGGCAAGCAGTTAGCGCAAATATCGATCATGATGAAGACCAATTAGATGGAACTTACTTTCGAAAGTATAATCCTGAGTTAGAAAAAATTAATGAAGAAAAAAAACAAGAGAGTGATGCGCTAGCAAAAAACCCTAAAAAGGCGATATTTAAATTTGTCGGAATGGCCGTTTTTGTTTTTCTCTGCATCTTCACAGTTTTTATGTTGGAAGATTATTTTAAGTATAGAGAACAAGTAAAAAACAAGATGATGTCTGCTCACGATTTCAAACAATTAATTGCTGAAGGCTTACTGGCCAAGCATGATTACAATCCTTACCACGGCCCCGTCAAAATCTCTGAAAAATTATCCAACAACGCAAAAGCACAGATGAAACAATTTGTTACAAGCTTTAAAAACCAAAATTTTTGCGTCGCCTCTAACACCCGTACCCAGCAACTTAATTTTAATGATCATAACAAAGCAAAAAAAGCATGGCTGGAGTTTTTTGCAAGACATAGTCTTAAAGCAACAGTTCACGAAAACATTAAAAATATACCTGACTGCTTTTGGATTTTTCCGCACATAAAAAGTCTTAGTCGCAAAGAGTGGGCTATTGTGAGTCCTATTTTAAAGCAAAAGCGTTCTATCATCACCGGTAGTTTCTATGCTTTAAATGGAATAGGTAAAAAAAATAAAAACAACCCTTTTTATGAAATATTCCCTTCTCGTCCTCAGGCTGAAAAAAAAATAAGTGCAACATTGGTTCATGCCGAGAGTGATTCTTTTTGGGACATACCTGCTGGTCGATTACTTAATTGGCATCCCATAAATAAGAATTGGTCTTTTATTGAGTCTAAAAAAATAACTTCTTTAGTTGCAGGTAAATTTGAAGGTCGTATCTTTAAAAACAAAAACAATGACTACGCAGCTTACAAAAGTCGCTTTCAAAAAGCAAAA
>JABJPQ010000294.1 GCA_018663815.1 Halobacteriovoraceae bacterium
ACAGCTTTAGAGGTAGATAAAGATGGATTAACATCCAAGTATGGAAAGTTTGTGGCAAAGCCGCTTGAGAGGGGTTATGGTTTGACTCTTGGTAATTCTCTACGACGAGTTTTGCTTTCTTCTCTTCAAGGGGCAGGGATTGTTGCTGTTAAGATTGATGGTGTTGAGCATGAGTTTGGGACTATTAATAATGTTAAGGAAGAAGTTTCTGAAATAATATTAAATCTTAAAGAGGTTCATTTTAAGATTATTGATAAGGAAGAAGTAAACTTAGTCTTAGAGAAAAATTCCGAGGGTGTTGTTACTGCTTCTGACATTGTTGAAAATACTAATGTTGAGGTACTGAACCCTGGACATGTTGTATGTAATATTTCATCTGGTGGTTCAATCCGTATGGAATTGAAGATTGCAAGAGGAAAGGGGTACGTATCGGCAGTTGATAATAAAGATAGTTTTGATCTTCCTCTTGGGTGGATGTATCTAGATACATTGTTTTCACCGGTGCATAGAGTAAATTATACTGTGACGAATGCCAGAGTAGGAAAGAGAACTGATTACGATAAGCTGACTCTTGAAGTTTGGACAAATGAAGGAGTTGATCCTTTGGATGCAGTTGCTTTTTCAGCAAAAATACTCCGTGATCAATTAATTGTATTCTTGAATTTTGAAGATGAAGATGCACCTGTTGAAACAAGCAAGCCAACTGTTGCGGCATCAAGCTCACCTACAAATGATGCCCTGTTAAAGCCCGTTTCAGAGCTTGAGTTATCTGTTAGGTCTGCTAACTGCTTACAAAATGCAAACATTAAATATATATATGAGCTAGTTTCTAAAACAGAAGGTGAAATGCTTAGAACGAAGAACTTTGGTAGAAAGTCTTTAAATGAAATTAAAGAAATTCTAACTCAGATGGGTCTTGGTTTAGGTATGAAAGTTGATAGTATTATGAAACAAGTTCAGGATAACGAGTAAACTAGGAGATATAGCGATGAGACACGCTAAACATAAATACAAACTAGGTGTAGAACCTTCTCATAGAAAATCAATGATTAGAAATCTTGCAATAGAGGTTATTGATCATGGAAAAATTAGAACGACACAAACAAGAGCAAAAGCGATTAAGGGTGTTGTAGAGAAGCTTGTTACCTTAGCTAAAAAAGATACTGTTCACAATAGACGTCTGGCTTATAAAAAATTAAACAACAAGGATATTGTAAATAAATTATTTACAGAAGTTGCTCCTAAGTTTAAAGAAAGAAATGGTGGATATACTCGCATTGTTAAACTTGCTGATAAAAGATTAGGAGATGCAAGTAAGATGGGTTATATTTCATTTGTTGAGTAACAGAAGATAATAAATTTAAATATTAAACCTTCTAGTAACTAGAAGGTTTTTTTTATTTTATGAATAATAAATTATTAATATTCTTATTGATTTTTTCTTTTGCGCTTGGTTATGTTGTATACGAAGCGATTAAGCTTGATAGTAAATTTTCCAAAAGTTCTGTCGTTCAGACGGGAAGTGTTTTAAAAAATTACCCTGCTAATCTCCAATTTTATGATCAAAAAACAGGAAAAATCTTTGATTTATATCAAGTCATGCTGCAGGGAAATCACTTGGTTATCCATTTTTGGGCTACGTGGTGTGCTCCATGTGAGGTTGAGTTTCCAGAACTTGTGAAGCTAATTCAGCTTGTGCAGCATAATAAGGCATTAAGATTTGCTTTAATAAGCGTTGATGATGATAAGGCGGAGGTTTTAAAGTTCTTGAGCAAGTATTCGTTACCTAAAGAAAGTGTTCTGTTACTTACAGATGAAGGTAAAGAGTATCGAAGGATGGGGACTTATAAGATGCCTGAAACATACCTTTTTGACCCAAAGGCTCGGTTAATACGTCGATATTCTGGTCGGCAAGCATGGGCAAAGAAAGAATTTGTTAAGTATTTCCAATCACTTTAGAGATTTCTGACGAGAATTTGTAAAAATAATTTCCATAAATGCAAAAAATTTGTCAAGAATTCATTCAGTTTTCCGATACAGGTGTAGATAAATTTAAACACTTGGAGTTTAGAGATGATTGATTGGAAAACAATAAAAGACCTACACGCTAACAAGAAGCTTGAAGAAATAATAGGAAAATGGTTTGGTGTCGATATTTTTTACGCTGATCGGCATGGAAATATTCATTCAAGTATATTTGATAAAGACTATCAATTTGTTAGTCACTTTTTTAAAATTCAGTCTCACTTGCCACATGGAAAGGATCTTTTGATTCAAGATATTGAAAAAGGCTTAGAAAAATTAAATGACACAAATGAGCAGTCATTTTATTATGATTCTTTTTTTCCACATGTTCGAATGATTGCAGCTAAGATTGAATCTGAAGGGGAGTTTTTAGGAGCAGTGTTTGCCTATCCTTATGTAACAGATCAAATAACAACTTCTGAATTAAAAGAGATTGAGAGCCGTATTATCGAGTGTGGAGCTTCTGATGAGGATGCTGGTTCATCATGTAAAAACTTAAAGAAATTAAAGGTTCATGAGTATGAATACCTAAAAGAATTAATTGGAATCGTTGCTCATGAAGTATCTTCTGTATATGAAGAAGTTAATAAGCGAGAAGCGAGAATTCTTGATTTGAATGCAGAGCTTGGGAATAAGTATCGTTACCATAATATTGTTGGTAAATCGAAAAAGATGCAAGAAATTTATCACCTATTAACCAAGGTTTCAAACTCTGAAGCAACAATCTTAATTCAAGGAGAGAACGGAACGGGTAAAGAGATGGTTGCAAAAGCCATTCACTTTAACTCTTCAAGGAAGGATTCAGTTTTTGTTGCTGTTAACTGCTCAGCCTTTAATGACAACTTGCTTGACTCTGAACTATTTGGACATGTGAAAGGCGCATTTACTGGTGCTGTTAAAGATAAAAAAGGTTTTTTTGAAGTTTCAAATGGTGGAACATTATTTTTGGATGAAATTGGAGATATGTCTTTGAGTATGCAAGTAAAACTTTTACGAGTTTTACAAGAAGGAACCTTCCTTCCTGTAGGAGCAACTCAACCTAAAAAAGTCAATGTAAGAGTTTTGGCCGCAACGAACAGACCACTTAAAGAGATGATAACGAAAGGCGAGTTTAGGGAAGATTTATACTACAGAATAAACGTAATTAACGTAACTATCCCACCACTTAGGGAGAGAATTGAAGATATTTCTCTTCTAATGGATGTTTTTCTTGAGAAAAAATGTGCTGAAATGGGCTATCCTTTGAAGCAGTGGGGCAAGAAAACATTAGAGAAGATGATTGATTATAAATGGCCGGGAAATGTTCGTGAGCTTCAAAATGAAGTAGAGCGAGTTGTCGTTCTCGCTGGAGATGCAAAAATGATAACTCCAGACGACCTTAGTTCAAATATTTCTCAGGATAATTCCGCTCCAGTTGGAGGGGCAACAGGTAATCTTAGAGGTATAAATGCTAAAGGTACTCTTAGAAAAGCATTGGAAGAAGTAGAATCATTTATGATTAATGAAGGTTTGAAAAGATGTAATTTTAATAAGTCACGACTGTCTAAAGAGCTTGGGATTAGTAGGGCAAGTTTGATAATGAAGGTTGATAAGTATGACCTTGATAAAAGAAAGAAAGTTGCTGGAGAGTAATGAATCAAAAGGATTAGGAGCTTTCTAATGAAGTTTTTTTTATTAGTTGTTATTTCTTTAACGTCATTCAATATTTTTAGTAAAAGTGTTTCAAAGCGCAGGCTAGATGAGATGGAGCAAAGGATTTCCTCGTTAGAGAGCAAGGTTTCTAAGTTGATGAGTCAAAAGAGTATAACAAGCTTAAAAATTAAAGATTCAAATAATAAAATAGTTCAAGCCGGATTAAGTAGAGATATCTCATCTGAGAATAAACTCTCAGATGAGCAACAAAAAAGTGTTATGAAGCAAATTGAGCGAATTAAGCGAAGTAAAGAAGAGAGCCAAAAAATTATTGATGAAATTATGAATGAAAATCATTAGTATTTTAGTTATAACGTTCTCAATACAAGTGTATGCCTTTGATTATCAAAAAGGTAATGGTTCTGAGTTTTCACTCTACACAAAAAAAACAAAAGTTGCTTTAAGTATTTACATGAGCCATGTGGAAGTCGATTCGCTAGGTGTCGAATTTCATTTTGGAGGTGGTGGGATTTTAATGCCAAATATGTGGCAACAGTTTCAGATAGAAAAAAGTAAACAAGGCCATTTGAAAATTTCAAAAGGCTTTATTAAAAGTGGAATTCATAAAAAGCCTGAGATTATGACTAAGGAGCAGTTCCAAGTCAATGAGGGAGTCCAGTTACAAGATTTTTTATTTACTAAGTTTGTTGAGATCGAAAAAGACTATATTGGGGATGAGCAGCTAGAACTTCCCGCTGGAACGCTAGTGGCTAAACACTACCGTAAGGTAACTGGTAATCAGACAGTAGATTATTGGATTAGTTCCGAAGTACTTCCTATTGGCCTTGTTAAGTTGATTTCTAAAAGTAGTAAGAATAGTACTAATAATTACCAAATAGAGCTTAATTCTATGTTGAGAAATGTAAAACCAGCAATTGATCCTAAAAAGGCAATACCGATGTCTAATGAAACAAGTAAGCTTATGAGCAGAGCAGCAATCAAATAAGTATAAAATTGAAAAATCATAGCCAAAGTTGTATAAAAAGCCGGTTATACAGCGGAGGCACAATATGGCATTTTCCAATGAGGAAAAAAGAAACTTTTTAGCCGATCTAGTTGAAGAATCAAGCCTAGGTGGTGGAGAAGCTCGAGTTAAAAAACAACATGATCAAGGTAAGTTTACTGCTCGTGAAAGAGTAAATCGTTTGCTTGACTCTGAGTCGTTTATTGAATTTGATAAATTTGTAAAGCATCACTGTTCTTCGTTTGGAATGGAAAATAATAAATACCTTGGTGATGGAGTTATCACTGGAATTGGTAGAATTAACGGCCAAAAAGTTGCAATTTTTTCTCAAGATTTTACTTGTTGGGGCGGAGCTTTAGGAATGGCTTATGCTAAGAAAATTTGTAAAATTATGGATTTTGCAATTGAAAATAAGTTACCAGTAATTGGTATTAACGATTCGGGTGGGGCAAGAATTCAAGAAGGTGTTGAGTCGTTAGCAGGTTATGCTGATATTTTTCACCGAAATGTTCAAGCTTCTGGTGTTATTCCTCAAATTTCATTGGTAATGGGGCCTTGTGCTGGAGGAGCCGTTTACTCGCCTGCAATGACAGACTTTGTTTTTATGGTTGATAAAACATCATACATGTTTGTAACTGGGCCTGATGTTGTGAAAACTGTTACCCATGAAGAAGTAACTAAGGATGAACTGGGTGGAGCTCAGACACATAATGGAAAATCTGGTGTCGCACATTTTTTATGTGAAGATGAGTCGGATTGTTTGGAACGAGTTCGCGAATTAATGAGCTTTTTACCGAACGGAAACTTTTCTAAGCAGATAAAAACGCCTAGTTATGATTCCATCGCTAGGAAAAATTCAAAGCTTAAAGATTTCATTCCAGTAAACACTAAAAAACCGTATGATATGAAAGAGTTGATTATGGAAGTTGTTGATGATCAGCACTTTCTTGAAGTTCAAAAAGATTTTGCAAAAAATATTATTTGTGGTTTTGCACAAATTGGTGGATTTAAAATAGGTATTGTGGCTAATCAACCTCAGTTCTTAGCGGGTTGTCTTGATATAGATGCGTCTACTAAATCAGCAAGGTTTATTCGTTTTTGTGATGCTTTTGGTATTCCGTTAGTGACTTTAGTTGATGTGCCTGGATTTTTACCTGGAACGGAGCAAGAGTATGGTGGAATTATCAGGCATGGGGCTAAGCTTCTTTATGCCTATGCTGAAGCAACTGTTCCGATGATTACACTTATTACTCGTAAGGCTTATGGTGGGGCTTATGATGTTATGGCCTCTAAGCATATTGGAGCTGATATCAACCTTGTTTATCCGACGGGTGAAATCGCGGTTATGGGATCCGAGGGGGCAGTCAATATAATTTTTAGAAATGAATTAAAAGGACTTAACGGTGTTGAGTTTGATAAGAAAAAAGCAGAATTGGTAGAAAACTACGAAAAAGAATTTGCAAATCCTTATAAAGCAGCCAGTCTAGGATATGTCGATGAGGTCATTTACCCAGAAGATACTCGTCAAAAAATTGCGGAGTACTTGGACTTCTTACAAGATAAAAAAGAGTTAAGACCACACCGTAAACATGGAAATATTCCATTATAGGTTAGGAGAGTTTTATGAAAAGAATACTAATCTGTAATAGAGGCGAAATTGCCATTAGAGTTGCCAAAGCGATAAGAGAGCTAGAGCATACGGCCATTGGTTTTTGGACGGATAACGAGTTGGAGCCACCTCATTTAGAATATTGTGATGAGTGGGTTCACTTAAAGGGTGATAATAATACAGACACTTATTTAAATATGGATCAAATTTTAGAGCTCGTAGCTGAGCACAAAGTAGATGCTGTTCATCCTGGTTATGGATTTTTATCTGAAAATACTGTATTTGCTCAAAGGTTAGAAGAGAAGGGAGTCTTATTTATTGGGCCAAACTCTAATGCGATTGAGAAAATGGGAGACAAGGCAATTTCTAAGCAAATGGCTAAGGATGCTGGAGTTCCTGTTGTGCCTGGCTCAACCGGCGAGGTCGATTCAGCGGAAGATGCAAAGAAAATAGCTAAAGATATAAAATACCCCGTTCTCCTAAAAGCTGTCGCTGGTGGTGGTGGTAAGGGAATGCGTGTTTGTATTGACGATGCAGAATTAGAAAAGAATTTTGATGCAGTTAGGCGGGAGGCTCTGTCTAGCTTTGGAAATGCGGGTGTTTTAGTAGAAAAATTTATTGTTAATCCCCACCATATTGAAGTTCAAATTATTGCTGACAAAAAAGGTAATATTTATCACTGTTTTGAACGTGAGTGCTCTGTGCAAAGACGACATCAAAAAATTACCGAAGAAGCTCCTTCTCCTTTTGTGGGTGATGATGAGGCGCTACGGTCTGACTTATGTCAAACTGCTATTAAACTCGCTCAAGCTGTTGATTATGACTCTGCAGGTACGGTTGAGTTTATAATGGGGGAAGACAGGTCTTTCTATTTCTTAGAGATGAATACGAGGATACAAGTAGAGCATCCTATTACAGAGATGATCACAGGTGTTGATCTTGTTGTTAGTATGATTCAAGCCGCACTTGGAGAGAACTTAGATATTAGCTCTCAGGCTGATATAACTCGAAATGGACATGCAATTGAGTGTCGGATTTGTGCTGAAGATCCAGTGACAATGTTGCCAGCTCCAGGTAAGGTCGTAGCGTTTGAGCATACATTTCCTCAAGGCGTAAGGTTTGATCATTGTATCTATAACGGTTTTGAAGTTAAACCAGACTTTGACCCAATGATCGGTAAGCTTATTATGTGGGGTCACAATAGAAAAGTTGCTCTTAGAAAAGCTAAGAATGCCATCAAGAATTTACAAATTGATGGGGTTAAAACGAACATACATTTACATGAAATAATTATACAAGAGAAGAATTTTGTGGACGGAATTTATACAACGAATTATATTCCCGAGTTCCAGCCACAAAGTAGAGTTGAATCTTTGGTCAATGAAAATGCGCTGTATAAAAAAGCCATTTCCATCGAGCTGTTAGG
>JABJPQ010000236.1 GCA_018663815.1 Halobacteriovoraceae bacterium
GATTGAAGCTGGTAATCTTGACAAGCGAAACTTTGATACCAGTTTTAATACAAGGTCTGTTAAATCTCTTCGAGATAGTAGATCAAATTACTATCCAGCTTTGAAAATGATGCGAGAGTGGTCTAAGAAGAAAAATAAACACAAGGCGTTGGAAATTAATTTTTTGGTTTTGGACAAATAATTATTAAATGAAAAATGTGTTCTACTTGATTTGTGAAGTTGTAGAATTTACAATAATTTAGGGATATTTAAATTATTCTTAATTAAGGAAGATAGATGAAAAAACAACAAAAGACTTTTGCCTTATGGATTCTAATTATACTTTTTATGATGTTTGTTGCGAATCAATTTAACCGAAAACAACAAACGGCTAAAACGATAACTTACTCTGACTTTATAACGGCCGTTGAGAACGGGAATATAAATGAAGTTACTTTTCAGGGAGCCACAAAGATTCAAGGTAAATTTATCGATGGATACGAAAACGGAATGTTTTTCGAGCTTATTGGAAATACTGGGGCTGAAACGTTTAAAATATTAAGAGCAAAAGGAATTATTCCAAATTATAAAAAGGAAGATAAACCAAGCTTTTTCTCCACCTTGTTGATGAATTGGTTTCCAATGATTCTTCTTTTTGTCATTTTCTTTTTCTTCTTACGGCAACTACAGGCAGGTGGTGGTAAGGCCATGAGCTTTGGAAAATCAAAAGCAAAAATGTTAAACGAATCAGATAAAAAAGTTAATTTTTCTGATGTCTCTGGTGTAGAAGAAGCTAAGGAAGAGCTGGTCGAAATTGTTGATTTCTTAAAAGAGCCTAAAAAATACACTAAACTTGGTGGTAAGATTCCTAAAGGAGTCTTACTGGTTGGTCCTCCTGGTACTGGTAAAACATTGCTTGCTCGAGCTGTAGCCGGTGAAGCTGGTGTGCCGTTTTTCTCAATCTCTGGATCAGATTTTGTTGAAATGTTTGTTGGGGTTGGAGCCTCAAGAGTTAGAGATTTATTTGAACAAGGTAAAAAGAACGCTCCATGTATTATCTTTATAGATGAAATTGATGCTGTCGGTAGACACCGTGGACATGGAATGGGTGGAGGTCATGATGAAAGAGAACAAACTCTAAATCAGATGTTAGTTGAGATGGATGGGTTTGAATCTAATGAAGGTGTCATCATAATGGCCGCAACAAACCGTGCAGATGTTCTTGATCCAGCACTTTTAAGACCTGGGCGATTCGATAGAAGGGTTACAGTGGGAAGACCTGATGTTCGAGGAAGGCTAGGAATTTTAAAAGTTCATACGAGAAAAACACCTATGGACAAAGATGTAGATCTTGAAACTGTAGCAAAGGGGACGCCTGGTTTTACTGGAGCAGACCTTGCAAATTTAGTAAACGAAGCTGCACTACTAGCTGCTAGAGAAGCAAAGTCAGAGCTGCATAATATTGATTTTGAAAACGCAAAAGATAAAGTTCTTATGGGTGTTGAACGTCGATCTATGGTGATTTCAGATGAAGAAAAACGTAACACTGCTTTTCATGAAAGTGGTCATGTTATTGTTGGACAGTCACTTCCTGGTAATGATCCTGTTCATAAAGTGAGTGTTATTCCAAGAGGAGGGGCCCTGGGTGTTACTGTAACTCTTCCTAATGAAGATAAGCTTTCAATGAGTAAAGAAAAAGCAAATAATATGGTGGCCATGCTTTTAGGTGGTCGTATTGCTGAAGAGATTACATTTACTGATTATACTTCAGGTGCTTCTAATGATATTGAACGAGCAACGCAAATTGCTAGGCGTATGGTTTGTAACTGGGGAATGAGCTCAAACCTGGGTCCTGTTAACTATACAAATAATCCAAGTTCGCCATTTGGTGGTGGACCTGGAGCAGATAACTCAAGCTATTCAGAAGAAACGGCTAAAATGATTGATGATGAGATTGGAACTATTATTCGTCGAAATTATGATGTTGCCAAAAAAATCCTTATGGATCGACAAGTTATTTTGGACAAGATGAGTGAAGCTCTTATTTTATGGGAGACACTTGATCA
>JABJPQ010000262.1 GCA_018663815.1 Halobacteriovoraceae bacterium
TGGTAAAGAACTTTGGAGCCATCAATTACGCGATGATTATGGGATAAATATAAATTCTAGTTGGCTCACTCTTTTTGATGAAAAAGAAAAAATTTCGTTGATGGCCAGGGCCATCGGTGTAGGTTTGCTTTCGCCTGAAGCTTTTGCAACTGTATTTAAGAAATCAAATAATATCATACTATTTTCCGATGAAGAAAGAGCAGAGATAAGTAAAAATTTAACACTCGGATTTATTCATTCTTCACTTGATAAGCATTATGGAGAAAAATGGATTAATAGAATTACTGGAGAGCAAGTTCTAGTCGATGACTTGTATGATAAATTTGTACGTCTTCCACAAGGCTCAAAACTAAAGTTTATTGACAAAGAGTTACCTCCATATAAAGAAGAAAATTTACTTGAATATAATAGTGCCCTTAAAAAGTATGGTTTTAGAATCAATCTACCTAAAAGACAAAAATATCAATGGGAGTTTTTAGACTACGCAGACGTTAAAAACTTGTAGTGTCTAAGTTTTCAAGAAGTTTGAGATGATGACTATTTTAAATCCTATCGCTCAGATTTACAGTGGTTTGAAGTCATGGATTAGTCATTTTTCCTTCATTTACATATACTTCACCGACTCAACCAATTTTTGTTCAATGCTTATCAATTGTGTGTGTATCAATATATTGAACAAAGACCAGTGAGATAATACAAAGAAGAGTAGCCGCTAAAAATGTTATTCGATAATCAATCATCCATACTAATCCGCCAATAAATGGAATTACGACAGCCGCAATATGATTAATTGTGAAGCCAACGGCCATACTAGGAGCTATATCAGAGCTATCTGCAATCTTTTGGAAGTAGGTTCTTATTGCGATGGAAAAGCTAAAGAAGATATGATCAAGCAAGTATAGTATCGCTATTAATATTTTACTTTCAACGAAAGCATAGGAAGTAAAAATTATAATGAGAGCAAAGTATTCTAGAGACAAAACTTTGCGTTCCCCGAAATGATTAATGGATTTTCCTAACAAAGGAGCTATAAATATTGTAATGGCATTGTTTATAATAAAAAGAAATGCTATCTCTGTAACGGAAAATTTAAATTTTTGAACCATCAAAAAAACAGAAAATGCAACAAAGATCTGTCTTCTTGCTCCAGCAAAAAAAGTGAGCGTATAGTATAGCCAATATTTTTTCTTTAAGATCATCTTCTTGTGCTGAGAGGGGAGCGACTTGTCAGTTGGGTTCTTGGTTAAAGTATAAAAAGCTATAAACAATACCACCATTCCAAACAGTGAAAATACATATTGATAAGAAAAGAACTTCAAAAGTACTAACACAGCACCACCAGTGATGATACTCGCTAAAGAACTTATGCTTCTAAAGTGGGATAACACAAGTGGACTTTCAAGCTTAGAAAAATATTGTAAGGTGAGCGATTGATTTACTGTTTCAAAATAATGAAATCCTGTAGACATGAGTATCGTTGTAAAAATTAGACCATAGAAACTGGGGAAAATGCCTGTTAATGCAATACCAATCCCCAAGATTGCAACAGAAATTGAAGCTAGACGATGTTCAGATACAAAAAGTAAAAGGTATATGACTAAAAGAGAAAGGAACCCAGGGATTTCTCTGACTGATTGTAATGTACCCATTTGCAGGCCATTAATATTTACAACTTCTACCGAAAAATTATTAAACATAGTCCGCCAAGCATGAAAGCCAATGACAGTAGCTACTGTAAGAAGCAGTAGGAAGATATACATAGAATTATTTTTATATTTAGTAAATTGTGTAATCATATCTAGTTATATACCACCATATAGTTCTTGTTTATGAATAATGTGTTTATATTATCTCAATGACAAGAAAAGATAAGAATCTTATTTTGTAATCTCTGAAAATGGTAGTGTGGTTATTGATGGAAAAGAAGAACTTAAATAGTTAATAATTACCTCTCCGGTGCGGATTCCTGAGGGGTAACAATCGTATATTTCTCTTCACTTGTAGTTATATATAGTCCTTTCATATTGCAAAGCTTCCTCCATCTCCACCAATTTTCTAAGTATAAAATTTCAATTTTCAATCCACGTCTTTGATCTGAGAAGGGGCTTTAATAAAAGATTCATTTGCTAGAGTAAAACATGGTTGATACGCTTTTCTTGTAATAGAAATCGAGGAGAGTTAATGCGAAGTGGCATTTTGCTTTTAATGACATTTATAATTTTATTTGCCTGTAATGGAAGTTCAGGTGGTGGTGGAAGTAACTCTGTCGATGGAGATCGAGATGAGACTCGACCAAAAAATCCTTGTACTACTACTGGCAAGAGTCTTTGTACGGAAACTCACGATATTGACTATAATACGGCCATGAGAATGGTTCGTGAGGAGTGGCCGAAGTCACCTATGTTGACCAAAGGAACGATGATAAAAGAATACAATGAATATTTGGATTCTACTTATATTTATAATGATGAAACTAAAGAGTACAAAGAAGTTAAATGCAAAGTTTTCTATAATCGCATTTCAACCATTTTAAAAGTAGAATCGGAAAACTTTTACTTTGAAGAAAAAAATGAAATAACAAAAATCACTCCTGATAATGACGATTGCAATAAAATTAGAGAAGACCATGTGAATTATAATCCTCGAGTTATTGCGAAGGATAAGCGTTGGGATCTAGATCGAAATATAGCCAATTACAATAGTGAAGCTTTTAAAGGGCTTAAATTTCAAATCCTTCGATATAAGGGAAAAAAGTCCCTTAGGATACACGGAACGGTTAATTCAAAAAATTTGTCCAGTTCAAGTAATTCTGATGGAAATGCTCCAAAAGAACAGATCAAGACTAAGTGGACTTTGGATACAATTGTTGATTTCAATGAGTCAGAATTTGGCTCAACTCTTTATCAGTACAATAGTATGAAAGGTTTAGATGGAGTTCTCTATAATGAGAGTTTAACTATGCTACTAGAACTAAAGAAAAATGTGGATGTATCTCACATTAATATTGATACTATGGATCCACGGGATATTGATGATAGAACAACTAACTCTGGCTCGAGTAGTTCAGGTGGTAGTGTTAATTCTTTTAGCAAGTCTATGCGCTAGGAAACAAGAATGTTTTAAACACTCATTTGAAGGTGTTCTAAAGACAGATGTTGACAAGAGAAATCAGCTTTTCTATAATTACAAAAAATATAAAGACTAAA
>JABJPQ010000429.1 GCA_018663815.1 Halobacteriovoraceae bacterium
AAAGCTCTTGATGGAGACGTTCTTTATTTTCTTTCGCTGTGTGTACGGTGTAGACTCCATTTCCGGGTGGACAAAGGTACTCAAAAATGTTGTTTAAAAAATTATCCTTCACTTTTTTGATACTCCTGTTCAGTTAGGAGACACTCTTGGTATCCATATTGAAAATCCGGTAGATTATCATCATTATAGGATTGTAAAAAATCTTTGATAATGAGGTATTCAAAAGCAACAATATCATGGTTGAGTTTGTCAAAAACGCCTGCAATATGGGATGTTTTGTTTAGGCTTGTTATTTCATTTAAGTAGCCAGGAGTAAAAGGTTCCTTATCAAATACATCCAGAAAACAAGTCGATTTATTATTTTTTTGCAGGTAATGAATGAGGTCAATTTCTTTTATGATCTCGCCACGAGCAGGGTTAATAATGATATTTTCTTGAGCTAACATATTGAGAATGTTTTTATCGATGAGTTGGTAGCTTGTAGGGTTAAGGTTTGCTGCAATTAATAAAATTGAAACCCCCTCAAAGATTGTAGGGTCCCAGTCAGTAATGATTTGGGAATTAAGATCATTTTTTTCTTCAAATGGGTCATAAACTTTTACTTCTCGGCAAAGAGGGGACAAGCTTTGATTAAGTATTTTGCCTATATGTCCATGGCCTAAAATAAGAACTTTTTGATCTCTTAAAAGAGAGCGGTTCCACTTTCTTTCTTCGTTCCAATGATAGTGATGAGGAATTTTCGTAAAGTGGTGAAACAGACAACTAAGAGTATATTCAACGACAGCATTGGCCCTAATTGGATTCCCTAAAACAATAGGAAACTTAGCCGATTTAACAAAATCAGCGTTGAAGTTATCATGTCCAGAATTTGGGTGGATCATTAATACCGTATTATCCAACACGCTTTGCGAGATGTTTTCTGGCCTAGTATGTGTGTTTGTTATCAATACAAAAGGAGTATCTTTATTCATCTCCTTTAAGCTTTGGATATATTTTACTCCTTCTATTTCCTCTAGGATTCGTTGCTCTTTAGAGAGAAAGGTGGAGTTTTGATATGATGACGCATTGGTTCTATATACTTGTAGTTTCATCCTAAAATTTTAATCTAAAAAGCTGAGAGAGACTAGCGAAATTAGGATAAAGATTGTAGGATGCAGCAAACTTAGGAGAATTTAATGATTTCCATAAAATCAAGCCGTGAAATTGAGATTATGACTGAGTCGTGTCAACTTGCGGCAAAGACCTTAACTTATATTTCGGATAAAATTGAAGTCGGCATGAGCACTGAAGATATTAATGTCTTATGCCATGACTTTATCACTGCAAATGATGCTTATCCATCACCGTTAAACTATCATGGCTTTCCAAAGTCAGTTTGTACTTCTTTAAATGAAGTTATATGTCACGGAATTCCTTGTGAAAAAGATATTTTAAAAGATGGAGATATTCTTAATATTGATGTGACTACATACTTTAAAAGTTTTCATGGTGACACAAACCGAACTTTTTTGGTTGGAAATGTTAAACCTGAAGTTAAAAAACTAGTTGCAGTTACATATGATTGTATGATGGCCGGAATCGAAGTTTGTAAGCCGGGTGCTAGGCTGGGAGATATCGGAGCTGTTATAGAAAAGCTTGCCCATAAAAATGGATACTCAGTTGTACATGAATATTGTGGTCATGGAATAGGAAGAGAGTTTCATGAGGAACCTCAAGTACTTCATTATGGTAAAAAGGGAACAGGAATTGAACTAAAACCAGGTATGACCTTTACTATTGAGCCCATGATTAATCTTGGTAAAAGACACTGTCGAGTTTTAAAAGATGACTGGACTGTCATAACAAAAGATAAAAAACCTTCGGCACAGTTTGAACATACGATTGTTATTACGGAGACTGGGTATCAGATATTGACGCTAGATCCAGACTCATTATATGAGCCGAAATTTTAGATGGATAACACTTTTTTATATGCGGGAGAAGACCTTCCAAAAGTCTGGGAAGCTTTTGGTGTAACTTTTTATATTAAGCTTGATTCCTATAATAAAATTTACGCTATT